>NZ_DASSES010000091.1:0-7114 GCF_035695185.1 Frateuria sp. | reverse complement strand
GGGCGGACAGCAGGGCCACCTGGACTTCCGGCGAACCGGTGTCGTTCGGCACGCGGCCGTACTCAGCAATGATCTTGCCGGTCTGTTCTGCGGTAAGGGACATGTGTATCTCTTCCTTCGAAAATGCGGATGCGGAACTTGTGCAACGTCATTACCCAATGAGGTTGCACAAGCTCCGCCGGTTGGATGTAAAGCTCTCGAACAAGCTCGCTATTGTAGCGAGGGCGGGCGTCCTGCAACAAGAGCGGGAAATGGCGGTGTCCGGCCGCGTTTTGGCCTGTCGGCGTCCTTTCCCGACCGCGGAAAGGCGAGTCAGGCGGTTTCAGGGGCAGGCAGGTTGAAACCACGGATGATACGGACACGCCCGGCCGGGTCCGGCTCGACCAGCGCCAGCAGGCGGCCGTCGGGGCCGAAAGCGGCGCTGCGGCCCTGGTCCAGGTTCCCCGGCCAGGGAATCTGCTGGCCTTGGGCCACGGCGAGCGCCCGGTCCGCATCCAGCGCCAGGGCGGGCAGGTCGGCCACCGCCGCCGACAGGGGCAGCAGCCACCGATCGAGCGCGGCGTCGCCCTGCCCGGCCGCCAGCTCGAGATCCTCCAGGGTGATCATGACCGGTTCGCGGAACGGCTCGACCCACAGCCGGCGCAGGGACGTCAGGTGGGCACCACAACCCAGCGCCGCACCAAGATCCACCGCCAGGCTGCGGACGTAGGTTCCCGAGCCGCACTCGACCAGAAGGCGCAGCAGGTCGCCCTCGTGCGCCAGCAGGTCCAGGCGATGGATCTGCACCTCGCGCGCCGCAACCTCGACCGACTCGCCGCGGCGGGCCTTCACGTACAGCGGCTCGCCCCCCTGCTTGAGCGCCGAGTACGCCGGCGGCACCTGCATGATCCGTCCGCGCAGGCTGGCAAGGGCTTGCTCGACCTGCCCCCCGCCGAGGGCCGGCACCGGACGCCGCTCGACGATCTCGCCTTCGAGATCGGCGGTCGTCGTGGTCAGGCCCAGCCGGCACTCGGCCAGGTAAGCCTTGCGCGAGCCCAGCAGCATGCCGGCGATCTTGGTGCCCTCGCCGAAACACAGTGGCAGCAGGCCCGTCGCCAGCGGATCGAGCGCGCCCGTATGCCCGCCCTTGGCTGCGCGCAGCAGCCGTCGTGCTGCCTGCAGGGCCTGGTTCGAGCTCAGCCCCAGCGGCTTGTCGAGCAGCAGGATGCCGTGCAGGTCGCGATAACGGGACATGAGAGAGTACAGCGCGATCGGAGTGTGGGGGTGAGCCTGTGTGCAACCCGGCCTCACGGGCCTGCCTCTTCCCCGCCGATGCGTAGGAAGGGTCCAGCAGGATTCAGGCGTCGTCGTCCGGGCCGGCCGCCTGGATGTCGCCGGAATCCCGCAACAGCCGCTCGATCCGCTCGCTCTTGTCGACCGAATCGTCGTATTTGAACTTCAGTTCCGGCACACGCCGCAGACGCATGCCGCGCGAGAGGGTCCGGCGGAATTCCACCGCCAGTTCGTTGAGCGCCTTGACCGCTTCGACGGCCCGCTCGGGCTGCAGGGCAGTCACCCACACGGTGGCCCAGTCGAGGTCGCGGGTGACTTCGACGTCGGACACGCTCACCGAAGGCAACGCGTGATCGCGCACGGCGGCATGCACCAGCAAACCCAGCTCGCGGCGGAGCTCGGCGCCGACGCGGTCGGTACGTTTGAAGTCGCGTGAGGGCATGAGGGGCTCCAATAGATGATGGCGTCGCCGCCTGGCGGCGACCCGTGTCCCCTCTCCCCTCCGGGGAGAGGATGGGTGAGGGGCGGTGGCTCGCCTCAGCCCAGCAAACGCCGAGGCCAGATCGCCCCTCACCCCAGCCCTCTCCCCGGAGGGGAGAGGGAGCAAGCAGGGCGTTACAGCGTGCGGGCAACCTCGATGCGCTCGAAGCACTCGATCTGATCGCCGACCTTGACATCGTTGTACTGCTTCACCGCGATGCCGCATTCCATGCCGTTGCGCACTTCGTCGACCAGCTCCTTGAACCGGCGCAGCGATTCCAGCTCGCCCTGGAAGATCACGGTGTTGTCGCGCAGCACGCGGATCGGCTTGTTCCGCTTGACTGTACCCTCGGTAACCATGCAACCGGCCACCGCGCCGAACTTGGAGCTGCGGAAGACCTCCCGCACCTGCGCCACGCCGATGATCTCCTCGCGCACTTCCACGCCCAGCAGGCCGGATGCCGCCTGCTTCACCTGGTCGATGACGTCATAGATGATCGAGAAGTAGCGAACATCCCGGCCGGCCGTATCGATCACCTTGCGTGCCGATGCATCGGCGCGCACGTTGAAGCCGATGATCAGTGCCTTGGAGGCCGCCGCGAGCGTGGCGTCGGATTCGGTGATGCCACCGACGCCGGCGGCGATCACGTTCACCTTGACGTTCTCGTTGCCGATCTGGCTGAGCGAATCACGCAGCGCCTGCACCGAACCCTGCACGTCGGCCTTGACCAGGATGTTGAGCGTCTGCTGCTCGGCGCCCTGGCCCATCTGCGCCATGATGTCCTCGAGACGGTTGGCCTTGCTGACCATGCGCGTCTCGCGGCGCTTCTGCTGGCGCTCGGCGGCCACTTCGCGCGCCAGGCGCTCGTCGGCCACCACCACGAAGTCGTCGCCGGCCTCGGGCACGCCGGAGAGGCCCAGCACCTGCACCGGAATCGACGGACCGGCTTCCTGCACGGTCTTGCCGTTCTCGTCGACCAGCGCGCGCATGCGGCCGTACTCCACGCCGCAGACCACGAAGTCGCCGCGCTTCAACGTGCCCTGCTGGACCAGCACGGTGGCGACCGGGCCGCGGCCCTTGTCCAGGCTGGACTCGATCACCACGCCGGTGGCGGGGCCATCGTGCACGGCGGTCAGTTCCATCACCTCGGCCTGCACCGACACCGCGTCGAGCAGGTCGTCGATGCCCATGCCGGTCTTGGCGGAGACGGGCACGAACGGGGTGTCGCCGCCCCACTCCTCGGGAATGACTTCCAGGTTGCCCAGGCCCTGCTTGACGTGGTCCGGGTTGGCGTCGGACTTGTCCATCTTGTTGAGCGCCACGATCAGCGGCACCTTGGCGGCACGCGCGTGCTGCACGGCCTCGGCCGTCTGCGGCATCACGCCGTCGTCGGCCGCGACCACCAGCACCACGATGTCGGTGGACTGCGCGCCGCGGGCGCGCATTGCGGTGAACGCGGCGTGGCCCGGGGTGTCGAGGAAGGTGATCACGCCCTTGGGCGTTTCCACGTGGTACGCGCCGATGTGCTGCGTGATGCCACCGGCCTCGCCAGCGGCGACCTTGGTGCGGCGGATGTAGTCCAGCAGCGAGGTCTTGCCGTGATCGACGTGGCCCATGATGGTGACCACCGGCGGACGGGCGGTCTTCTCGCCCTCCAGTTCCGCATTCTGGGTATGCGCGGCCAGAGCGGCCTCGGCGTTGGTCTCGCTCGCCTCGACCGGCGTGTGGCCCAGTTCCTCGACCACCAGCATCGCGGTGTCACGATCGATGGTCTGGTTGATGGTGGCCATCACGCCCATCTTGAAGAGCGCCTTGACCACCTCCGAACCCTTGACCGCCATCTTCTGCGCCAGATCGGCGACCACGTTTGCCTCGCCAACCGCCACCTCGCGCACGACCGGCGCGGTGGGACGCGAGAATCCGTGGGGGCCGGAGGAAGCGCCGGCACCGCCGCGAACGACGTCGCGCCCGCCCTTGCCGGGCTTGCCGCGCTTGCTCGAGCGACGGGCACGATCGGCGTCGGACAGGTGCAGTTCGCCGCCGGCGAAACGCTTGCCGCCCGGACCCTCGTCGCGATCGCGGCCGTAGCGGGCCTTGGCCCCGCGGTTTTCGGCCGGCGCGGGCGCGGGCGCCGGCGCAGGGGCCGGCGCGGGGGCGACGACCTTCTTCTCGCGCTTACGCGGCTCGTGGATGCGCGGCACGATCATGCCGAACGCGCTGTGGTCGGTGACGCCGCCGGACGGCGCTGCTGCTGGCGCGGGCGCGGCGGCCTTGACCGGTTCGGCCGCGGGCGCCTCGACGGCCTCGGCCACCGGCTCGTCCACCGCTTCGCTGGCCGCGCTGGCGGCGGCCTGCTCGGCGGCGAGGCGGCGGGCCTCGTCGGCCTGGCGCTGCTGTTCTTCCTGCGCACGGCGGGCTTCCTCCTGGCGGCGCTGCTCGGCCTCCAGGCGCTCCTGCTCCTCGTGCTCGCGCTGCTGCTGGGATTCGGCCAGCTTGCGCACGGCCTCTTCGCGCTCGGGCTCGGCGCTGGCTTCCTCGGCAATGACGCTGCGCTTGACGTAGGTGCGCTTGGCGCGCACTTCCACGTTGACCGTCTTGGCGCTGCTGGCCGCACCGCGCCCACCGGGCGTGGCGACCTTGAGCTCGCTGACCTTGCGGCGCTTGAGGGTGATCTGGCGCGGCGCGCTGTCCTCCACCTCGGCGGCGGCATCGCTCTTGCCGTGCGTGCGGCGCAGGAACCCCAGCAGCTTCACCTTCTCGGTGCTGCTGATGACCTGCTCCGGGTCGGAGAAATTCATGCCTGCCTCACCCAGCTGTCCAAGCAGCTTGGTGACCGGCATGCCCAGTACCTGGGCCAGTTGTTTGATCGTTACATCCGACATCGTGTTCTTTCTCCGCCGTTCCCGCGCTTCTCGTCCGTGCGGCACCGCTGCACGTCCACCTCCGTCCCTGGTGGAAGACTCGCTTGAGCCTTCCTCGGCGCGCCCTTCCTAGAGCGCCACCGTCCGCGGTTAGCCGCCTTTCTCCAGCCGCTCGATCATCGGCGCGCGTGCCGCCATGATCAGCGCCGCAGCGCGCTCTTCGTCCATTCCCTCGATGTCGATCAGGTCATCGACCGCCAGGTCGGCCAGATCGTCCACCGTACTGATTTCCCGTGCAGCCAGCGCATAGGCAGTGGCTTCGTCCATGCCCGGCAGGCCGAGCAGTTCCCCGGACGGCTCGGCAATGCCTTCTTCCACGGCCAGTGCCTCGGTGAGCAGCGCGTCGCGGGCGCGGGCGCGCAGTTCCTCGACGATGTCCTCATCGAAGCCCTCGACCGCCAGCAGCTCGGCACTGGGCACGTAGGCGATTTCCTCGACGCTGGAGAAGCCTTCCTGCACCAGGATGTTGGCGATTTCCTCATCCACTTCCAGCTTGTCCATGAACAGCTGGCGCGCGGCCTGCTGCTCGGCCTCGCTCTTGGCCGTGACCTGGTCCTGGGTCATCACGTTGAGCTGCCAGCCGGTGAGCTTGCTGGCCAGGCGCACGTTCTGGCCACCGCGGCCGATCGCCTGGGACAGCTTGTCCTCGGCCACCGCGATGTCCATCGAGTGCTTTTCCTCGTCCATGATGATCGACTGCACCTCGGCCGGCGCCATCGCGTTGATGACGAACTGCGCCTGGTTCTCGTGCCACAGGATGATGTCCACGCGCTCACCGTTGAGCTCGTTGGACACCGCCTGCACGCGCGAGCCGCGCATGCCGATGCACGCACCGATGGGATCGGTGCGGCTGTCGTGGGCGATCACCGCGATCTTCGCGCGGTCGCCCGGATCACGGGCGCAGCCCTTGATCTCGACCAGCCCCTGGCCGACCTCCGGCACTTCGAGCTTGAACAGCTCGATCATGAACTCCGGCGCGGCACGCGAGACGAACAGCTGCGGACCACGAATCTCCGAGCGCACCTCGTAGAGGTAACCGCGCACCCGGTCGCCGACGCGGGCCGACTCGCGCGGGATGGTCTTGTCGCGCGGAATGAAGGCCTCGGCGTTGCTGCCCAGATCCAGGTAGACGTTGCCGCGCTCGACGCGCTTGACGATGCCGGTGATCAGCTCGCCCACGCGGTCCTTGTAGGCGTCGACCACCTGCTGGCGCTCGGCTTCGCGCACGCGCTGCACGATCACCTGCTTGGCGGCCTGCGCGGCGATGCGACCGAATTCCGCGTTCTCGATCTGCTGCTCGATGAAGTCGCCGACCTGGGCGTCCGCCTGCTCGTCCACCGCGTCCATCAGGCGCAGCTGGTGGAACGGGGACTCCATTTCGCCGTCGTCGGCGATGACTTCCCAGCGACGGAAGGTCTCGTAGTCGCCGCTCTGGCGGTCGATCGCCACGCGAATGTCCGGATCCTCCTCCGGGTAGCGCTTCTTGGCGGCGGACGCCAGCGCGGCTTCCATCGCCTCGAAGATCACTTCGCGCGGCACGCCCTTCTCGTTGGCGACCGCATCGACGACCAGCAAAAGTTCTTTGCTCATTGCAGCAACTCCGTAAACACCCCGCGGGATGCCCATCGTTTCTTGGTTGTTTATTTCGGGGCCTTCTTGGCCGGTTTCCTGCCGCCGGGCTTGGGCTGCGGCACATAGCCGAGCGCGGCCCAGTCCGGCACCACCCGCGCGCTTTCCACATCGGCGTGGTCGAATTCGAACGTCTTGCCTTCGGCCTCGAAGGTCAGCTTGCCGCCGGCCTCCGCGACCAGCTTGCCCCGCAGGCGCCGGCGACCTTCGATGGGCGCCTTGAGCAGCACCTTGACTTCCTGGCCGACCACCCCGGCGAACTGGGCGGCCGTGAACAGCGGACGGTCGATTCCCGGCGAAGACACCTCGAGCACGTAGTGGCCCGGGATCGGGTCCTCCACGTCCAGCAGGGCCGACAGTTCACGGCTGGCGGCCTCGCAGTCGTCGAGCGTGACCTCACGCCCCTCGGCGCGGTCGAGCACGTCCAGATAAACGCGCAGGGTACTCTGCCCCTGCGACGGGGAGAACTCCACGCCGAGGCATTCCAGGCCCAGGTCGGCCAAGGTGTCGGTGAAGCGTTGTGCCAGTGCCTGCGTATCCATAGTCGTCGTTCGTGTGCTTCAGAAACAAAAAATGGGCGCATGCGGCCCATTCCCTCACCTCGACGATGTGCCGACTCGTCCAGGCTCTTTCCGGCGGCGCACCGGACACCATAGCGTCCCAGGCACCGCGACGCATCCTTGCGCCCAACAAAAAAGCCTCACGAGGAGGCTTTCTTGTTCTAAGAAAGATCTGGTAGCGGGGGCAGGATTCGAACCTGCGACCTTCGGGTTATGAGCCCGACGAGCTGCCAGACTGCTCCACCCCGCAT
>NZ_DASSES010000090.1:0-82434 GCF_035695185.1 Frateuria sp. | reverse complement strand
TCGCCATGCGGGTAGCGGCGCAGCGTGGCGCCCGCGAGCATGGCGCCGTCGAGCAGGCAGGCGTGGTTGAGCTTGTCCTGCACGCACAGGTCGCCACTGCCGAGCAGCGCCTGCATCACGCCCAGGTTGGCCATGTACCCGGTGGAGAACAGCAGCGCGCGCTCGCGGCCGGTCCAGTCGGCCAGCGCCTCCTCCAGCGCCGCGTGCTCGCGGCGGTGGCCGCAGACCAGGTGTGCCGCGGTACTGCCCACGCCTTCGTCGTCGGCCACGCGCTTGAAGGCGGCAATCAGCTGCGGGTGCTGGGCCAGGCCCAGGTAGTCGTTGGAACAGAAGGCGAGCAGGCGGCAGCCGCCGGTGTCGAACCAGGGCCCCTGGGCGTGATCGATGGCGCGGACGCGGCGCAGCAGGTCCGCGTGCGAACGTTCGGCCGTCTGGACGGCGATCCGTTGCAACAGGTCCGCGCGCACCGGACGGTCAGGCCGGTTCGAGGATGTCGGCGTGCACCGTGCCGGCAGGCCCGGCCACCTCCAGCGGATGCAGGTCCAGCCGCGCGAACAGTGCGCGGTCGGCGACCACGTCGGGGTTGCCGGTGGTCAGCAGCTTCTCGCCGTAGAAGATCGAGTTGGCGCCCGCGTGGAAGCACAGCGCCTGCACCGCCTCGTCCATCTGCTGGCGGCCGGCGGACAGGCGCACCATCGAGGCCGGCATCAGGATGCGCGCGACCGCGATCGTGCGTACGAACTCGAACGGATCGAGCGCCTCGGTGCCGTGCAGCGGGGTGCCCTCGACCTGCACCAGCTGGTTGATCGGCACCGACTGCGGGTGTTCGGGCAGGGTGGCCAGCGCCTGCAGCAGGCCGGCGCGCTGGTCGCGCGACTCGCCCATGCCCACGATGCCGCCGCAACAGGTCTTCAGGCCCGCGCCGCGCACATGTTCGAGCGTGTCCAGGCGGTCCTGGTAGTCGCGCGTGTGGATGATCTGCCCGTAGAACTCCGGCGCGCTGTCGAGGTTGTGGTTGTAGTAATCCAGGCCGGCCTGCCTGAGCGTGTCGGCCTGCCCGCCACTCAGCATGCCCAGCGTGGCGCAGGTCTCCAGCCCCAGCGCCTTCACCGCGGCGACGATTTCCGCCACCTTGGCAACGTCGCGGTCCTTCGGACTGCGCCAGGCCGCGCCCATGCAGAAGCGGCTGGCGCCGGCATCCCGGGCGGCCTGGGCGCGCGCGACCACCGCCTCGACGCTCATCAGCTTCTCGGCTTTCACGCCGGTCTGGTAGCGCTGCGCCTGGGGGCAGTAGGCGCAGTCCTCCGGACAGCCGCCGGTCTTGATCGAGAGCAGGGTCGAGACCTGCACCGCGTTCGGATCGTGGTGCGCGCGGTGCACCGTGTGCGCGCGATGCAGCAGGTCGTTGAACGGCAGCGCGAACAGGGCGGCGACTTCCGCGCGCGTCCAGTCGTGGCGGATCGGGGCAGGGGTCATGGTGGCGGCGGCTCCGCGTGGGGACGCGGCAGTGTGGGAACCGCCCGGAGGCCTGTCAACCTGTGCTTAGCCTTGATGGTTGACGAAGCCGTGCCCGCGCCGGTCCGTTACCATCACCCGACCCACTCCCACGGAGCCAACGAGATGAGCGCAGGTCAGGGCAGCACGGGCAACGTCATCGCGGCGGTATGCAGCTTCTTCATCCCCGGCCTGGGCCAGCTGGTACAGGGGCGCCTGCTCAAGGCGATCATCATGTTCGTGCTCGCCGCCGCGCTGTGGCTCGTCTGGCTGGGCTGGATCATCCACCTGTGGTCGATCCTCGACGCGGCGCTGTACAAGCCGCAGGGCTGAGCGAAGCCCGATGCGCATGGATGCGCTGTCCCGCTCCCTGGCCCTCCTGCATGCCTGGGTGCTGCCGTGGCGCTGCCTGCTGTGCGGCGCTGCCGGCAGCGGCGGGCTGGACCTGTGCGGTGCCTGCGCGGCCGAGCTGCCGCGCAATACCAGCTGCTGCGCGCGCTGCGCCTTGCCGTTGCCTGGCGCCACGGCGCTGTGCGGCGGCTGCCAGCGCAAGCCGCCACCGTGGCATACGGCCTGGGCGCCGTTTCGCTACGGCTGGCCGCTGGACCGGCTGGAGGCGCGCTACAAGTTCGGCCGCGACCTCGCCGCCGGGCGCACGCTGGCCCGGCTGTGGCAGCGCGTGCCACCGCCCCTTGCGCGGCCGGCGCTGATCCTGCCGGTCCCGCTGCACCGCGCACGGCTGCGCCGGCGTGGCTACAACCAGGCGCTGGAACTGGCCCGCCCGCTCGGTCGTGCGCTGGACGTGCCGGTGCGCCACGACGCGCTGCTGCGTTCGCGCGCCACCGCGGCGCAGACCGAGCTGGACGCGGCGGCGCGCCGGCGCAACGTGCGCGGCGCGTTTGCGCTGCGCGAAGGTATTGCGTTGCCGGCGCACGTGGCCCTGCTGGACGACGTGATGACCACCGGCGCGACGCTGGCCGAATGCACGCGGGTGCTGCGGCGTGCGGGCGTGGCGCGGGTGGACGTATGGGCGCTGGCGCGGGCGCCATCGCCGCGCGGGCGCTAGGCGCAGGCACTTTCGCCCGGGTGCGTGGGCTATTTCACGGCCAGGCCGAGCACGATGCCGACCCACAGCGAAAGGCCCACCCAGTTGTTGTGCCGGAACGCCGCCAGGCACGCATCGCGGGCGCGGCCGCGGATCAGCCAGAGCTGGTAGCCGAACAGCCCGGCGGCGGCGAGCAGGCCGAGCCAGTATGGCCAGGGCAGTTGCGCGCGCTGGCCGACGAACAGCATGGCCAGCAGGAAGGTGCCGATCAGCATGCCCAGGATCGGCACGTCGGCGTCGCCGAACAGGATCGCGGTGGACTTGGCGCCGACCTTCAGGTCGTCATCACGGTCGACCATCGCGTACTCGGTGTCGTAGATCACCGACCACAGGATGTTGCCCAGGAACAGCAGCCAGCCCAGCGGCGGCACCGTGCCGGTCACCGCCGCGAACGCCATCGGGATCGACCAGCCGAACGCCGCGCCCAGCACCACCTGGGGCAGGTAGGTCCAGCGCTTGGTGAACGGGTAGATCGCCGCCAGCGCCGCACCGGCAAACGAAAGCCTGATGGTCGGCGCGTTGGTGAACAGCACCAGCACGAAGGCGAACGCGAGCAGCACGCCGAACACGATGAGCGCTTCGCGCGGGCTGACCCGGCCACTGGCGATCGGCCGACCGGCGGTGCGCGCCACCTGCGGGTCGAGCTTGCGGTCGGCGTAGTCGTTGATCGCGCAGCCGGCCGAGCGCATCGCGAATACGCCCAGGGTGAAGATCACCAGCGCGCCCCAGGGCGGGAAGTCGCCGGCGGCCAGCCACAGCGCCCACCAGGTCGGCCACAGCAGCAGCAGCGCGCCGATCGGGCGATCCATGCGGGTCAGCACCAGGTAGTCGGCGGCCTTGGTGCGCCACTGCGGTGGCAGCGGGCGCAGCAGCAGGTCGAGCACGCGCGTGGCGCGGGTCGAGCTGTCGGCCGGGCGGATCGGTCGCGCGGGTGCCGGCGGAAGGGGACGGGGCCGCGCCGTGGTCGGCGGCGGGCGGCGCTGGCGCTTGCGGGGGGGAGGAGCCATGCGCGGAGTTTAGCCCGAGCCGGTGGCCGCGCTCGCCGCGCCAACGCACGTCCGGCTCACCTCAGGGCAGCGGCGGCACCAGCGGGTCGTCCTCGTCCAGGGGGCTGCCCAGCGGGTCGGCATCGGCATCCCGCGCGGGACTGGCGTGGCCGGGATTGCGGATCTCGTCTTCCGGGCGCTGCTTGCCGGGCTGCGCGATCGGCGGCTCGGGGTGCTGGGGGTTGTTCGGCATGGCGGGGCTCCGTGCGGGCGGACGATGGCCAGCGTTGCGCAAGCCCCGTCAAGCGCATGCAAAAAGGCGGCCCTGCGCCGCCGTCCGGAGGCCCGCTAAAGCACCCGCCGGCAGCAGCCGATAACCCGGCGTAGCTACCCGTCGCGCAAGCGGCGACCGCAGGGCACAGGCCCTTTTCCGCAGGAGGTGGGCATGTCCGTGGCATACGACGTCGTTGCACAGGAGGGCGCGCCCGCGCGTCCGCTGCCCGCGGCCGCGAGGAGCCCGGTACCGCCGGCCCAGGCGCGGCTGCTCGACTCGGTCGCGGCCTTCACCCACCACCGCGACATCGACGCGCTGGACCACAGCCTGGCCCTGTCCCTGGCCGAGCTGGCCCCGGCCCGCGCGGTGGTGCTGTGCAAGCGCGCGGCCGACGGCCGGCGGCTGGAAAGCCTGGTGCGCTGCGCGGCCGATGCGCAGGGTACGTTCTCGCTGTGCGTCCGCGCGCCGGTCGACGACGATCCGGCGCTGGCGCCGGTGTGGCGCTGCATGGACCAGCAGCAAAGCCTGGCCGAGGCGGACGCCGGCGACTGCCGCCTGTACGTCCCGATCCTGCACGAAGGCCGCGCGCTGGGTGCGCTGCAGCTGGAATCCGATGCGCCGCTGGAGGGCGCCCGCGCGCTGGCCGAGGGCTTCGCGCGGATCTACGCGAACTACATCACCCTGCTCAACGAGAGCGAGCGCGACAAGCTCACCGGCCTGTACAACCGGCGCACGTTCGAGCGTCACCTGCAGCGGCTGTTCCACTGTCCGGTGGCGGCCAGGGCGGCAGACGAGCGCCGCGCCAGCCACGCCGCGCCGGTGGGCGTGTGGCTGGCGATCTTCGACATCGACCATTTCAAGCGCATCAACGATACCTACGGCCACATCTACGGCGACGAGGTGATCCTGCTGCTGGCGCAGCAGATGCGCGCGAGCTTCCGCCTGGCCGACGTGCTGTTCCGTTTCGGTGGCGAGGAGTTCGTGATCCTGCTGGCCGGCCAGGACGAGGTGCAGGCGCGCAGTGCATTGGAGCGCTTCCGCGAGCGCGTGGCCGGTTACCTGTTCCCCCAGGTCGGCCACGTGACCGTCAGCGTCGGCTACGCGCTGGCGGCGATGGGTGATTACCCGGAGACGGTGATCGACCGCGCGGACAAGGCGCTGTACTACGCCAAGGCCCACGGTCGCAACCGTACCCACGGCTACGAGGAACTGGCCGGCCGCGGCGAACTGGTGGCCGAGCCGAGCACCGGCAGCATCGACCTTTTCTGAGCCGCTCCGAGCCGCCGCGGCTTCAGGCCCGCAGCCAGGCCGCCAGCGCCGCCGGATCGGCGGGCAACGGTTCGGACCGCGACGGCCGGGCGAGCATCGAGGCGAGTGCGTCCGGCACCGGCAGCGTCCGGCCCAGCAGCGGCTCCAGCACCTGCTCGAACTTGGCCGGATGGGCGGTGGCGACCACCGCCCAGTGCCCGTGTGCGCGCACCGGCTCCCGGTCGAGCAGGTGCATGGCGGTCGCGGTGTGCGGGCACAGCAGCTCGCCGTGGCCCCGGGCATGGGCCAGCACGGTGGCGCGGATCGTCGCGTCATCCACGCTTGCGGCAGTGAACGCAGCACGCAGCGTAGCCTCGTCCGGGCAGGTCCAGCGCAGGCGCTCGAAGTTGCTCGGTGCACCCACGTCCATCGCGTTGGCAAGGGTCGGCACCGCCGCGCGCGGCCGATAGGCGTCGCCGGCAAAGAACGCCGGCAGGGTGGCGTTGGCGTTGCAGGCCAGCACGATGCGGCCGATCGGCAGGCCGGCCGCGCGCGCCCAGGCCGCCGCGGTGGCGTTGCCGAGGTTGCCGGTCGGCACGATCAGGTCCAGCGGCGCGCGGTGCGCCCGCTGCGCCTGCAGCGCGGCATGCGCGTGGTAGGCCATCTGCGGCAGCAGGCGGCCCAGACTGATGCTGTTGGCCGAGGACAGCGGCACGCGCGCCTGCAACGCGGTGTCGGCGAGCGCCGCCTTCACCATGCGCTGGCAATCGTCGAAGCTGCCGGCCACGCGCAGCGCGTGCACGTTGTCGCCGAAGCTGCCGAGCTGGTGCGCCTGGCGCGGCGAGACGCGGTCCTGCGGGTACAGGATCGCCACGCGCAGCCCGCTCTGGCGATGGAATGCGGCGCCGACCGCGGCGCCGGTGTCACCGGAGGTGGCGACCAGGATGGTCAGCGGCGGTGCCTCCGGCGCGCGCAAGCGGCGCAGGCAGGCGGCGAGGAAGCGCGCGCCGAAGTCCTTGAACGCCGCGGTGGGGCCGTGGAACAGCTCCAGCAGCGAGGCATCCGGCCGCGCCAGCGGGCGCAGCGGTGCCTCGATGGCGAACGCCTCGGCGCAGATCGCGGGCAGGGCCTCGGCCAGCGCGTCGCCCGCGAAGAACGGCGTGAGCAAGGTCTGCGCGGTCGCGGCCAGGTCGCCCTCCGGATCGAACGCCGCCGGGGCCAGCGACGGCAGCTGCGCGGGTACGTACAGGCCGCCGTCCGGCGCCAGGCCGGCGGCGATCGCCGCACCCAGCCCGACCGCGGGCGACTGCCCCCGCGTGCTCGGGAAGCGCAGCGGGCTCATGCGAGCAGCTGCGCGGCGGGGCCGTCGACGGGGCCGACCAGCACGTCGCTGTCCAGCCCGGCCTCGGCGAAGGCCGCGCGCATCGCCGCGCCGGCAGCCTGCGCCTGGCGCACGTCCTCGAACCAGCCGAACACGCTCGGACCGGCGCCGGAAATGCTCGCGCCGAGCGCGCCGTGGTCGAGCGCGGCCTGCTGCACGCGCGCGAAGTTCGGTACCAGCGGCGCGCGGCGCGGCTCGACCAGCACGTCCTTGAGCCCTTCGCGCACCAGCGTGGCGTCGCCACGCCAGCAGCCGGCGATCACCTGCGCCAGGTTGGCGCTCTGCGCGACGAACTCGCCGAGCGCGTAGTCGCCGGCCAGCGCCGCGCGTGCCCGGCGCGTCTCCAGCACGCAATGCGGGTGCACCAGCGCGCAGTGCCACGTCGCCGGCACCGGGATGCGCACCAGCCGCGTGGCGGTCGCGAGCACCAGCCCGCCGAGCAGCTGCGGGCCGACGTTGTCGCCGTGGCGACCGCCGCTGGCGACCGCCTCGCCGTCGAGCGCGAACCGGTACAACGCCTCGCGCGGCAGCGGTTCGTCGAGCAGCGCATTGGCGGCCACCAGTGCGGCCACGCAGGACGCGGCCGAACCGGCCATGCCCGAGCCCAGCGCGATGCCCTTGTGCAGGGCGAGCTCGAAGCCGTGCTGCAGGCCCAGCCCCTCGCGCAGGGCGAGCAGCGCGGCTCCGGCGGTGTTGCGCCCAGGCTCCCGCGGGAGCTCGCGCACCACCCCGTCGATCGCGGCGATGCGCACCACCGGCGCGTCGATGCGCGTGACCCGCGCGCGGTCGCCGGCGCCGGCCAGGGTGTGGCCGAGGATGTCGAAGCCCACCCCCACGTTCCCCACGCAGGCGGGGGCGCAGGCGCTGGCGACGGTCGGCAGGCCGTCAGTGGCCGGCATGGCGACGATGCCGCCGGGGCTTCCCGGGCCCCCTGGCCGGTGCGGCTTTTCCCAGTTCGATCGCGTAGGTGGCGGTGCCGTCGCCGTTGTCGCGCAGCTGTCGGATGTGCGGCATGCCGTCGGCAGCGGCGATCGCCTGCTTGCCGCTGGCGGCGGTGAACACGACCGGGCCGCGCGTGCGCAGCGGCGCGAAATGCCACGAGGCGGCCGGCAGGTCGGCGCGGTCGAGCGTGCCGGTGCGCTTCAGCCACGCGGCGACGATCTCGCGGACGCCGTCGGTGGTGTCGAGCACGATGTTGCGGCCGTCCAGCCCGGGGAAGTTGCCGCCGCCGCTGGCCCGGTAGTTGTTGGTCGCGACGATGAACGGCTGCGCCGGCGTCACGGCCTTGCCCTGCCAGGTCAGCGAGACGATGCGCTGGCCGACCGGCTTGCTGACGTCGATCACGTAGGCCAGGTCGCCCTGGATCTGGTCGAAGTTGAAGCCAGGCATGTGGCTGTTGATGAGCGCCTGCTCGCCGGTCCTGGCCGGGTCGATGCGGTTGAAGCGCGCGGCCGATGTTTCCAGCCAGGCCTTTACGCCGGCACCGTCGGTTTTCACCGCGGCCAGCGTGTTGGGGTAGAAGTAGAGGTCGGCCGCGCTGCGCAGGGTCAGCGGGCCGGGCGGCACGTCGGTGTAGTCGCCGGGGCCGCCGAAGCCGGTGCGGAAGGCCGCGGCGGCCGCCAGTACCGGCACGCCGGCCAGCTCAGGGTGCAGCCTGGGCAGCTCGCGCTGGACGTAGTCCCGCTGCGCGGCGTTGACCACCGCCAGCGTGGTCATGTCGCCCTCGTCGGCGAAGTAGCTGGCCAGGCGCAGCGTGCTGCGGCCGATCGGCGTGTTCACGTAGGCGAGCGTCGCCGCGTGTGCCCGTGCCGTCAGCGGTGCGATCGCCGGGTCCGCCGGTACGCACGCGTTCTTCCGAGGGCAGATGGGGCGCACCTCGCTGTGGGTGTCGTCGCGGTCGATGGTCCAGCGACCGTTCTCGCGCTCGAGCGCGAGCTTGATCACGCCCAGGTCCATGCCGAAAAAGCCGCCCATCACTGCCGGTTTGCCGCGCACGAAGCCCCGCTTCGCATCGACGTCCTTCATGTTCGCGTAGCGCGGGCCCGGGAACTCGGCGTGCGAGTGGCCCAGCAGCAGCACGTCGATGCCCGGCACGCCGGCCAGGTACCAGCCACCGTTCTCCATGTCGCTGGTATACGGCGCGGCGTCCAGGCCGCCGTGCAGGATCGCCACCACCAGGTCGGGGTGCCTGGCCTCGATCTGCGGCAGGTAGCGCCGTGCCGCCTCGACCACGCCGCTGACGGTCACCTTGCCCTGCAGGTTGCGCTGGTCCCACTTCAGGATCGGTGGCGGCGTGAACCCGATAATGGCCACCCTGAGCGGCACCTGCAGGCGGCTGCCGTCGTTCGTGTAGGCCTCGATGGTTCGCGTCACGATCGTCCACGGCTTGAAGATCGGCTTGCCGTTCCGTGCGTCGAACACGTTGGCTAGCACCAGCGGGAAATGCGGGCCGGCGCAGCGCGCCGTCCTCGTCCCGTCGATGTCCATCGGGGTACCGGTCACCTGCGAGAGGAACGGCAGGCCGTAGTTGAACTCGTGGTTGCCGGCGGTGCCGCCGTCGTAGCCGAGCGCATCCATCGCCTTGTAGATCGCCAGCTCCTGCCCGCAGCCGACCGGCGCGACCCGCGCCTGGTAGTCGGCCAGCACGGTGCCCTGGATGGTGTCGCCGCTGTCGAACAGGAAGCTGTTGGGAAACTCCTCGCGTGCACGCCGGATCAGCGTGGCGGTGCGCTCGTAGCCCAGGCCGGGGTCGGGCGCGGCCTTGAAATAGTCCCAGCTGAGCACGTTCGCATGGACGTCGGTGGTTTCCAGGATCGCCACGTCCGCGCGGGTGCCGTCCGGCGGCGCGGCCGGCGTGATGGGCGTGGCGGCGCAGCCGGCGAGCAGGGCGGCGCCAAGCAGGGGCAGCAACGGGCGAAGCGACATCGGGAGTGTCCGGCAGCGAACAGGCAGGGCCGGCAACGTAGCAGATCGCCGGGGCGCTGGGCGGGCGGTGCGCTGTCTTGCCCGGGCTCTGGTGGGGGCGCCGGGCTGGCCCCGGGGCTCGTCCGCACGCGACCAGACTTCCCGCGCCGATCCGGCGCGAAGGAGGCGCGCCCCGCCGGCCGTGCCGGTGCGATCGGCGAGGCGGACGCGGCGCCTGTCGTTGCGGTGCGCAGATTGCGGCAACGTTCTCCGTTTGGCGCGGGCGCGGTTGCCCGGCCGGCAGGCCCGTGATAGTCCGGCTGATGCAGGGGAGCTTCACTGAAAGGAGTTCGAGCATGCTTCGCAGGATTCTCACCGTCGCGTTGCCCACCGCCGCCGCGGCCGCCGTTCTGACGTTCTTCCCGGCCAGGCCCGTCCAGGCCTATCCGGCCGTCTGCGACACCACCTACTGGACCTGCATGTACAGCGCCACCTCGATCGCGGGGTTGCAGCAGTGCGTGCTGGATTTCCAGGCGTGCAGCGGCGCCACCAATCCGCCCCCGCCGCCCGGCGCCCGTGGCGCGGTGCGGCGGCACTAGCCGGGGCGGGCTCCGGTCCACCGCCGGCAAAGGGCGGGGGCTGGAGCCCGGACGCGTTTCGTCCCCCGGCGGTTGCCGGCCTCGACGGTGGCGTGTTATTCCGGTGGCACAGGGGGAAACTTGCTGAAAGGAGTTCGAGCATGCTTCGCAAGATCGTGACGATCGCGCTGCCGATCGCGGCCATGGCTGCCGCTTCGGTGTTCTTTCCGACCCGCGTCGCCCAGGCTTATCCGGGGTCCTGCCTGACCAACTGGGAGACCTGCAAAGCCCAGGCGACCACGCCGATGCAGTCCGGCTTCTGCGACCGTGCCTACATCCAGTGCACCGGCGGCGCGGTGCCGCCGAACGTGGTGGACCCGATGCTCGGGAACCGCCGGAAGCACTGAGTTGGCACGCTTCCCGGCCGGCAGCGCCGGCCGGGAAGTTGGCGTCATGCGGCCCGGCGCTCCCCGCCGATCCAGGTTTCGCGCACGTGCAGGGTATCGTCCAGCACCGCGAAATCCGCGCGCTGGCCCGGGGCGATGCGGCCGTGGGTCTGTTCCAGGCCGAGCCATTCGGCCGGATAGGCACTGGCCATGCGCGAGGCTTCGGCCAGGGGCAGGCCGAGCAGGTTGACCGTGTTGCGAACGGCGCTGGCCATGTCCAGCGCGCTGCCGGCGAGCACGCCGGCGTCGTTCATGCAGACGCCGTCGCGCGCGACGATGGTCTGCCCGTTGAGCGTGTAGTCCGGACGCCCGCTGCCTACCGGCGGCATCGCGTCGGTGACCAGCACGCACTTGCCCGGCGGCTTGGCGTTGATGGCGATGCGCAGCGAGGCGGGGTGCACGTGGTGGCCGTCGACGATCAGCCCGCACCAGCTCGCCGGGTCGTCCAGCGCCGCGCCGACCACGCCCGGTTCGCGGCTGGTGAGCGGGGTCATCGCGTTGAAGAGGTGGGTGAAACCGCACACGCCGGCGTCGAGCGCCGCGCGCGTGGCGGCGTAGTCGGCGGCGGTGTGGCCGGCGACCACGCGCACGCCGGCATCGGCCAGGCGCGCGATCACCGCCGCCTCCACCCGCTCGGGCGCGAGGGTCAGCATCACCACGCCGCGGCGCTGCGCGGTGAGCGCCAGCAGGTCGTCCGCATCGGGCGTGCGGAACAGCGAGGCGTCATGGATGCCTTTGCGCGCGGGTGCCAGGAACGGGCCTTCCAGGTGGATGCCCAGGATCCCCGGCACGCCCTGCGCGATGGCCGCGTCCACCGCATCGAGCGCCGCCCGCATCTTGGCGGCGGTGTCGGTGATCAGCGTGGGCAGCAGGCCGGTGGTGCCGAAGCGGCGATGCGCCGTGGCGATTCCGCGCAGCGTCTCGACCGTGGGTGCGTCGTTGAACAGCAGCCCGCCGCCGCCGTTGACCTGCACGTCGATGAAGCCGGGCAGCAGCAGCGCGCCGGCCAGGTCGTGGCGCCCGGCCTGCGCCAGGCGCGGGTCATCGGCGGCTGCCAGGGCTGCCACGTGCCCATCGCGCACGAGCACCGCGACGTCGTCGCGCAGGCCCTCGTCGGTCAGCACGCGACCGTGGACCAGGGCGAGCAGGGACTCGGGCATTACAGGGTCTCCGTGACTTTGCGCAGGTGCGGCGGGACATCCGGATCGTAGCCGCGCGCCAGTGAAAGCGCGCTGGCTGCGCGGTAGAAACTCTGCACGGCGAGCAGCGGGGTGGTGATCGCGGGCACGCCGGCCGGTAGCGGCAGCGCGTCGGGGCCACTGGCGCCGGGCGCGGCGAGCCACACCTGCGCACCGCGTTTGCGGAACTCGGCGGCGACGCCGAGGGTGCCTTCCAGCGAGCCGTCGTCCTGCGCGAACACCAGCACCGGAAAGCCGGCGCCGACCAGCGCCATCGGCCCGTGCTTCACTTCGGCCGCGCTGAAGGCCTCGGCGTGCAGCCCGCAGGTTTCCTTGAACTTCAGCGCCGCCTCCAGCGCGGCACCGAAGCCGTAGCCGCGGCCGACCACGAACAGGTTGTGCGTTCCGCGCAGTCCGTCGACGAGCGCCGACCAGTCCGCGTCCCAGCCCGTGCGCAGGTCCTGCGGCAGGCGCTCGAGCGCCGCGTGCAACGCCCCGTCGCCGCTCCAGCAGGCGGTGAGCTGCAGCACCGCCGCGAGCGTGGCCAGATAGCTCTTGGTCGCGGCCACGCTGCGCTCGGGGCCGGCGTGCAGCGGCACCACCGCGTCGGCCGCCTGCGCGAGTGGCGAGCCGGTGTCGTTCACCAGCGCCACCACGTAGGCACCCGAGGCCTTCGCCGCCTTCGTGCTGAGCAGCAGGTCCGGGCTCTTGCCGGATTGGGAGACGGCCAGGAACAGCGCCCCTTCCAGGTCCAGCGGCGCGTCGTAGATCGAACTCACCGCCGGCGAGGCCGAGGCGGTGACCACGCCCAGGCGCGTCTCGAACACGTACTTGGCGTACGCGGCGGCATGGTCGGAACTGCCGCGCGCACAGGTGACGATGCAACGCGGCGGGCGCGCGCGCAGGCGGTCACCGAGCGCGGCCAGCAGGCCGGCGTTGGCGGCGAGCTGGTGCGCGACCACGTCGGCGGCCGACTGCGCCTCCTGGTACATCAGGGTGTCACGGGGTGATTTCATGGG
The DNA here is from genome assembly GCF_035695185.1 of Frateuria sp. Lineage (GTDB taxonomy): Bacteria > Pseudomonadota > Gammaproteobacteria > Xanthomonadales > Rhodanobacteraceae > Frateuria_A. Next base: position 69,821 of record NZ_DASSES010000090.1, on the reverse strand, counting down.
GGTTCCGGGGACGGACAGGCGGATGTTTCCTCTCCGCTCGGGAGAAGGTGCCCGAAGGGCGGGTGAGGGTTTGGGCGGCGTGGCGTGTGCGGCGGTGCCGGACCCCGACCCCTCTCCCGCAGGGAGAAGGGCTCAGGCGCGGGTCGCTGGAGCCAGGGCCCTTCGACTTCGCGGCGCTGCGCTCAGGGCGAGCGGCTTCTTTTTCGCCTTCGCAGGGGACGGGCGCAGCCCAAGGGCGAACGATTCTCCCGCCACCGGTCGCCCTAAGCGCAGGCCCGCAGGGCCGGCATCGAAGGGCAGCAGGCCTGGCTGCCGCGCAATGCCTCAACCCTTCCGCGGCGGCGCGGTCGATCCACGCACCACCAGCTCCGGCACGAAGCCCTCGTTGGCGGTCTGCGGTGCGGAGCCGCCCTGCTGCAGCTCGGCCATCAGCCGCAACGCCGCGTGGCGGCCGATCTCGGCGGTCGACTGCCGCGCGGTGGTGAGCGCCGGCCAGGCCTGCTTGGAGAACGGATTGTCCTCGAAGCCGGCGATGGACAGGTCCCACGGCACGTCCAGCCCGGCCGAGCGCGCGGCGGCCAGCACACCGGCGGCGATCTCGTCGTTGCTGCCGAAGATCGCGGTCGGCGGTTCCTTCAGGGCGAGCAGCTTGCGCGCGCCGCGGAAGCCGTCGTCGAACGCATAGCGCCCGGGCAGGATCAGCTTCTTGTTGAGCGCGATGCCGTAGTCCTTCAGCGCATCGGCATAGCCCTGGTACCGCTCCGGACTGGAACGGTGGTGCGGCTCGCCCCACAGGAAGCCGATCCGCGTGTGGCCGAGCTGGATCAGATGCTCGGTGATCGCGTAGGCCGCGTCGCGGTCGTCCACCCACACGCAGGGGGAGCCGTCGCAGGGGTCCTCGCGGGCGGCGAGGATGCGCACGAACGGGATGTCCTGCGCTTTCAGCGCGGCGATCAGCTGCGGCTGCTCGGACATCGGCGGCGCCAGCACCAGCCCGGCCAGGCGCGAGCGGCGCACCAGCGCGCACAGCTCCTCGGCCAGGTGCGGCGAGGAGGCGTCGCAAGGGTGGATCTGCAGGCCGAAGCCGCGCTCGCGGCAAGCCGACAGCACGCCATTCTGCATGCTGATGACGTAGTGCGCGTTCGGGTTGTCGTAGACCAGCCCGATCGCATACGAGTGCGCCGCGCGCAGGCTGCGCGCCGAGAGGTTCGGGCGATAGCCCAGCGCCTCGATCGCCCGCTCGACCTTCTCGCGCGTGTCCTCGCGCACCGACGCCTCGCGGTTGATCACCCGCGATACGGTCTTCAGCGACACGCCGGCGCGCTTGGCGACATCCTTGATGGTGGCGTGGCGCAACGACGGGTTCTCCGCGGGACTGGCGCGCCATCCTAGCCCACCGCCACGCCGGCGTGGCGGTACCTTCACTGCCGACGGGCGCCATCATCGTCACGCAGGCCCACGCGGTGGCCGCGCAGGCCGTAGAACAGGATGTAGAGGTAGCAGGGCACCATCAACGCCGCGAACACCAGCTGGAAGTCGAAGTGGGCCTTCAGGTGGGCGAACAGCTGCGGCACCACCGCACCGCCGGCGATGCCCATGACCAGCAGCGCCGAGCCCGCCTCGGTGTGGCGCCCCAGCCGGTTGATCGCCAGCGGGAAGATCGCCGGCCACATCATCGCGTTGGCAAACCCGAGTGCGGCCACGAAGCCGACCGAGACGTAGCCGCGGGTGAGGTAGGCGCACAGGCTGAACAGCACGCCCAGCACCGCCGAGACGGCGAGATAGCGCTGCTGGGTCAGGACCCGGGGAATCAGCACCAGCCCCGCCACGTAGCCGAGCAACATGCCGCCGAGGGTGAAGGCGGTGAAGAACTTGGTCTGGTCCAGTGGCAGGGCGAAGCCGGCGCCGTAGGTGCCGATCGCATCGCCCGCCATCACCTCCACGCCCACGTATACGAACAGGCACAGCACCCCGAGCCACAGGTGCGGAAAGCCCAGGATGCTGGTGTCGGCATCGCCGGTCGGCTCGCTGTTGGCCCTCGCCGGGCGGATCTCCGGCAGCGACGAACGCATGATCCAGACCGCCAGCAGTGCCAGCAGCACCGCCATGCCGAGGTAGGGCGCGTGGATTTTGGCGGCAAACGCATCCAGCAGCGCTTCGCGCGCCTGCGGCGTGGACGCCGCATGCACCCGCGCGTCGATGTCGCCGATGCCGGCGAGCACCAGCGAGCCGATCACGATCGGCGCCAGGATGCCGGCCACCTTGTTGCAGATGCCCATCACCGCGATGCGCTGCGCGGCGCTTTCGATCGGCCCGAGAATGCTGATGTAGGGATTGGACGCGGTCTGCAGCAGCGACAGGCCGGCGCCGATCACGAACAGGCCGACCAGGGCACCGGCGAACACGCGCATCGTGGCGAACTGGCCGAACGCCATGGCGCCGAGCGCCATCACGAACAGCCCCAGCGCCATGCCTTTCTTCATGCCGGTGCGCCGCAGCACCATCGACGCCGGCAGCGAGAACACGAAGTAGGAGATGTAGAAGGCGAACGGCACCAGGAACGCGTAGACGTCCTGCACCTGGAAGGCCAGCTTCACGAAGGCGATCAGCGGCCCGTTGAGCCAGGTCACGAAGCCGAAGATGAAAAACAGCAGCCCGATCACCAGCATCGGTCCCAGGGCCGAGGGCCTGGATGGGCTGCTCGCAAGCGAGGTGGACGACATGGACGGCTCCTGTCAGGCAAACGCATGGCGATGCGAGCGCCGCCAACGGGCACTCCCCCGGCCGGCTTTATGGCCTTGCCGGCCAACGTTGTCAATTTATGTCTCCGTGAGCCCCGGGACGGAAGCCGCAGGGCGGCCCCTTCTGCAGCAACCAGCGAGCTTTCGCTGACGCACCGCGTCATGCCCGCCCGGGTGGCTCCCGCCAAGCGCTGAGCCAAGCACCAAGCGGCCTGAAGGGCATACGTGTCACTGGCGCTAGTGCGCATCACGGGTCCTATGCTGCACCGCATGAAGTCCGCCCGCCAAAATGTCGGCAAAACGCGTTGACAACGTTGTCATCGCTGTCCAGACTCCGCCTCCGCCGACGTCCAGCGACGTCGGGCCTGGTGCAAGGGAGGAGTCGTGGCCGAGGTTGCCAACCCGAGGAGTGCGCCGCAGCGCCTGCCGCAGCCATCCGTGCTGCTGGCCGCCGACGTCGGCGGCACGCATGCGCGCGTGGGCCTGCTCAGTCGCCAGCCGAGCGGCGCCAGCCCGGTCACGGTGCTGCGCTACCAGCGCTATGCCTGCGCCGAATGGCCCAGCCTCACCGCGGTGCTGCAGCACTTCGTCTCCTGCCTGGACGCGCCCGCATCGATCGACCAGTGCGTGGTGGCCAGCGCCGGCTATGTGCTGGACGACGCCATCGTCAACGACAACCTCGCCTGGCCGGTGTCGATCCGCGACATCCGCGAAACCCTGGCGCTGGACCACCTGGCGGTGATCAACGATTTCGAGGCGGTCGCCTGGGCGACCCAGTTCCTGACCGACGCCGACACGCTGCCGGTGATCGAGACCAGTGCGCCGCCGCAGCGCGGACCGGTGCTGGTGATGGGCCCGGGCACCGGCCTGGGCTCGGCGGTGTTGCTGCCGGGCCAGCCCCACGCGGCGGTACTCGCCACCGAGGCGGGGCAGATCGCGCTGGCGCCAGGCAACGAACGCGAGATCGAGATCCTGCGCCTGCTCGCGCGCGAGCGATCGCATGTCGCCTTCGAACACGCGCTGTCGGGCCCCGGCCTGCGCAACCTCTATCGCACGATCAGCACGCTGCGCGGGACCCCCGCGGTGCTTTCCGAACCCAGCGCGATCACCCACGCGGCGCTGATGGGCAGTGACGCGGCGGCGGTCGAGGCGGTGGAGGTGTTCTGCGGCCTGCTCGGCAGCTTCGTCGGCGACCTGGTGCTGCTCTACGGCGCGCGCGGCGGGGTGTTCCTCGCCGGCGGGATCCTGCCGCAGATCCGCCAGCTGCTGCTGGCCAGCCGCTTCCGCGAGCGCTTCTTCAACAAGGGCGTGATGCGCCCGTACCTGCAGCAGGTTCCCGTACGACTGATGGAGCACGGCCAGCACGGCGTGATCGGCGCGGCCGGGCTGGCCCTGGCCGGCCAGGTCGAACCCGGCCGGGCTTCGATGACCGCATAACAAACGGGCGCAAGCCCTTGCAACCAACCAGCATCACCGCGACGCGCGTGCTGCTGATCCGACTGGAGGGGAGCACCATGTCACACCGCAAGACGCTGTTAGCCGCAAGCATCGTCGCCAGCCTTTGCCTGGCCGGCACGCTGCATGCCCAGGACGCGGACCAGGCCACGACCGGTACCGACGCCACCGCACAGACCCCGGCGGCCCCGTCCGGGAAGGACAGGATCAAGCAGCTGTCGACCGTTACCGTCACCGGCATCCGTGGCTCGGTGGAGAAGGCGCTCGACATCAAGCGCGATTCCAACTCGACCATGGAAGTGGTCACCGCCGAGGACGTCGGCAAGCTGCCGGCGCACAACGTGGCCGACACGCTGCAGCGCCTGCCGGGCGTGAACATCAGCTCCTCCAGCGCCGACGAAGGCGGCTTCGACGAAGCCGACCGCGTCAGCCTGCGCGGCACCAGCCCAAGCCTGACCCAGACCCTGATCAACGGCCACGGCGTCGGTTCGGCCGACTGGTTCGTGCTCAGCCAGGGCAACAACGTCGGCCGCAGCGTGAGCTATACCCTGCTGCCGTCCGAACTGGTCAGCCGGGTGGAGGTGCACAAGTCCTCCGAGGCGCGCTTCCAGGACGGCGGTACCACCGGCAACGTCGATATCATCACGCGCAAGCCGCTGGACTTCGAAAAGCAGGTCTCGGGCGATCTCAGCGTCGGCGGCGTCTATGCCGACGGCCCGGGCAAGACCGATCCGCAGTTCTCGGGACTCTTCAACTACAAGAACGACGCCAGCACCTTCGGCGTGCTGGTGCAGGCGTTCAAGCAGAAGCGTCATCTGCGCCGCGAGGCGCAGGAGATTCCCGGCGGCTTCGCGGTAATCGACCCGACCTCGCCGCTCGCGCAGAGCAACCCCGACCTCGCCGGCGTATCGGTGCCCGGCCTGCTCGGTTCGACCCTGTTCGAGCAGGTCCGCGACCGCAAGGGCGGCCTGGTGGAATTGCAGTTCCGGCCGAGCGACGACCTCACGCTGGGCGCCAGCGGCTTCTACTCGAAGATGAAGGCCAACAACTACAACCGCAACTTCATGCTGTGGGGTGGCAACTTCGCGACCAGCCAGGCGCCCGAGCCCGGCTACACCGTCGAGAACGGCGTGCTGACCAACGCGACCTACGCCGGCGTGCCGGGTACCAACTACGTCGTGTACGACATGATCTACCGCGAGGCCTCGTCCAGGACCCAGTACTACACCCTCGACGCGGACTGGAACGTCACCGACAACCTGTCGGCGAAATTCCAGGCCGGCACCACCAAGGGCATCGGCGAGACGCCGCGCCAGTTCATCGCCGAAGTGACCGCGGCCAACGGCGGTGGCGCCAGCTGGACCACGCACGGCAACAGTGCACCGGTGGACTGGAGCGTGGGCGGCGACATCAGCCCGGCGGGCGTCACCAGCTTCGGTACCTGGGGCAACCAGGAAGTGCGCGCCGTGGACAAGGAGAACTGGTTCACCGCGGACTTCACCCAGTACTTCAACGCCGGCGTGGTGCAGTCGTTCGACTACGGCGTGCGCTACGCCAAGCACGATCGCGAGGCGCAGTCGCCCGAGGGTGCCTCGCCCGGCGACATCTGGTCGACCCTGCAGAACGGCGCCACCGCGAACTATCCGGGCCACTTTGCCGAGGGCATCGGCGGCACCTTCCCGCGCGACCTGTGGTACTTCACCCCGGGCGCGCTGAAGGACGCGATCATCGCCAACTCCACCTGGCTGTCCAACAACGACGGCCCCACCGGCCGCCACAACTACGGCGCCGAGTGGAGCGTCGACGAGAAGAACCTCGCGGCCTATTTCCAGGTCAACCTCGAGGGCGACAACTGGAGCGGCAACGCGGGCCTGCGCTACGTCAACATCAAGCAGGGCATCGACACCTACTTCGCCGATACTGTCTCGCCCGACGTGAGCAGCCTGTTCGGCGCGTGGGACCGGCGCCACTACGACAACAAGTACAGCCGCGTGCTGCCCAGCGCGAACCTGAAGTTCAACCTCGCCGACAGCCTGGTGCTCCGCGTCGCGGCTTCGCAGACGCAGACCCTGCCCGACTACTCCGCGCTGGGCGCTTCGTCCTACGGCTCGGATCTCAACAAGACCGGCGGCGGCGGCAACCCGAAGCTGAAGCCGGTGGTCTCCACCAACCTCGACGCCGGCCTGGAGTGGTACTTCATGCCGCGCGGCCTGCTCTCGGCCACCGCGTATGCGATGAACATGAAGGACTACGTGGCCTACGGCGTCCAGACGCAGATGCTGTACAGCGAGCTGACCCACCAGCTGGAGGCCTACCAGGTATCCATGCCGATCAATGCCGACGCCAAGGTCCGCGGCGTGGAGCTGGCGTACGACCAGCCGATCGGCCAGTACTTCGGTATCACCACCAACTACACCTACGCCGACGGCAGCTCGGACTACACCTGGGCCGACGGCAGTGATCACCTGCTGGGCACCTCGAAGAACACCTACAACGTCGGTGCCTACTTCGAGAACGACACCTTCGGCGCCCGCGTCAGCTACACCCGCCGCTCGTCGTTCCTGATCGGCCTGTCCGGCACGCACCCGTACTACCAGGACAGCTTCGGCACGCTCGCGGCCTCGCTCAGCTACAAGGCCACCGACTGGCTGAGCTTCAGCCTGGATGCGCTCAACCTCAACAACCCGACCATCAAGTACTACCAGAGCGCCGCCATCCCGACCTCGTTCTACGAGAACGGGCGGCAGTACTACCTCAACGCACACCTGAGCTTCTGATCCATCGCGATTCACGCGGGCCACGGACGGCCCGCGCTCCCCGCTCGGGCCCGGTCGGCATGTTCGGGCCCCTTTTTTTGCGCAGGCCGCGGCAATGGCAAGCTGGGCCATCAGAGGAGATGCCGATGCGCCATCCGTTCCTGTCCCGTTGCGCGTGCGTGCTGCTCGGGTTCGCCCTGCTGCCGGCAGGCGCGGCTTCCGCCGGGGGGCCGTCGCCGCCGCCCCTGATTCCGTTCCCGGCGCAGGTCCGCCTGCAGCCGGGCGGTTTCCGCGTGGATGTGCACACGCCACTGGTGCTGGCCAGCCCCGAGCCGGCCACCCGGCAGACCGCGCAGTACCTTCGCAGCCTGCTGGCGCGGACGCGTGGCCTGGAGCTGTCCATCGCCCGTGCGCGCAGCGCGCCGCGCGCGATCGTGTTGCGGCGCGATCCACGGACGCCGGTGACGCAGGCCGGCGGCTATGCCCTCACCGCCACCCCCGAAGGCATCGAGGTCGCCGCACGCGACGATGCGGGCTTGTTCCATGGCGCGGTCACGCTCTATCAGCTGCTGACGCCCGACAGCCGGCGGGGCGCGGTGGAGGTGCCCGCACTCGCCATCCGCGATTGGCCGCGCTTTGCCTGGCGAGGGGTGATGCTCGACTCGGCACGCCACTTCCAGAGTGTGGTCGAGGTCGAGCGCCTGATCGACCAGATGGCCCAGCACAAGCTCGACGTGCTGCACTGGCACCTGACCGACGACCAGGGCTGGCGCATCGAGATCAAGCGTTACCCCGAGCTGACCCGGATCGGCGCCTGGCGCACGCCGCCGGGCGCGGGCCACGACGGCGAGCCGGCACGCTACGGCGGCTTCTACACCCAGCAGGAGATCCGCCAGGTGGTCGCCTACGCCGCCGCCCGCCACGTCACCATCGTGCCGGAGCTGGACATGCCCGGCCACGCGCAGGCGGCGGTGGCCTCCTACCCGCAGATCGGCGTCACCGGCGCGCGGCCCCGGGTGTCCGCCGATTCCGGCATCAACCCCTGGCTGTACAACGTGGACGAGGACACCTTCGCGTTCATCGAGCACGTGCTCGACGAGGTGATGGCGCTGTTCCCGTCGCCGTACATCCACGTCGGCGGCGACGAGGCGATCAAGGACCAGTGGCAGGCCTCGCCCGCGGTACAGGCGAAGATGCGTGAGCTGGGTATCCGCAGCGAGGATGCGCTGCAGGGCTGGTTCATCGGCCGCATTGGCGGCTACCTCGAGCAGCACGGGCGCAAGCTGATCGGCTGGGACGAGATCCTCGAGGGAGACAACCTGCCGGCGAGCGCCGCGGTGATGTCCTGGCGCGGCATCGACGGCGGCATCAAGGCGGCGCTGCTCGGACACGACGTGGTGATGTCGCCCTCGCCGGGTCTCTATTTCGACCACGTGCAGAGCGATGTGCCCGGCGAATACGCCGGCCGGTACGGGGTGGAGTCGCTCAGGGACGTGTACGGGCTGCAGGTCGTGCCCGACGTGCTCGATGCGGCCCACGCCAAGCACGTGCTGGGTGTACAGGCCAATGCGTGGACCGAGCACATGCCCACCATGGCGCACGTGGAGCACCAGCTGTTCCCGCGACTGGACGCGCTCAGCGAAGTGGCCTGGTCGCCCGCCGACCGCCGCGACTGGCCCGGCTTCCTCGCCCGCCTGCCGGCGCAGCTGGCGCGCTACCGCGCACAGCACGTCAACGTGGCCGACAGCGCGTTCGCGGTGGCCATCGACGCTGACCGCAACGTGGCGCTGGCCACCGGCAAGGCCACCGTCCGCCTGTCGAACCAGGCCGGCTTCGGCGCGATCCACTACACGCTGGACGGCCGCGCGCCCACGCCAGGCTCGCCGCGCTACGAGGGGCCCTTCAACGTCTCGTTGCCGGCGACCGTGCACGCCGCCAGCTTCGCCGCGGACGGCAGCGCCCTGGCGGCGCCGCGCACGCGCGTGCTCGATCGCGCCAGCCTGCTTTCGCTGCCCGGCACGGCGCTGGCGAACTGCCCCGGCAGCGACTTCCGGCTGCTCGTGCAGCCGACGCCCGATGCGACGAGCACCCGGCCGGTGTACGCGGTCAACCTGTTCGACGCCTGCCAGCGATTCCCGCCCACGCTGATGGACGGCATCGGCGCCATCCGCGTCGATGCGGTACGGCTGCCGCGCAACTTCCAGCTGGCGCACGAGCAAAAGCTGGTGGTGTCGCGGCCACATGCCACGCGGTTCGGGGAACTGGTGGTGCACGAGGATGACTGCGCCGGCCCGGTGCTGGCCCGCATGGCGCTGCCCGACCCCACGCACGGCCCCCGCCGGTTCACGCTCGGCGCCCGGCTGCCGGTGCAGGCGGGCGAGCATGGCCTGTGTCTGGCCTGGACTGCACCCATCGACGGTCCGCTTTATGCGCTGGGCCGCGTGTCGCTGGAAGCCACGCCATGAGGGGCTGCGACCCGGTCGTCCGTGGCCGCGGCCCCCGGATGCCGGCATGAGCGAGGGGAGCGGCCGCCTGGCTTCGCTCGACGCCCTGCGCGGCCTCACCGTGGCCGGCATGCTGCTGGTCAACGACCCGGGCGACTGGGATCACGTATACCGGCCGCTGGAACACGCCGGCTGGAACGGTTGCACGCCCACCGACCTGGTGTTCCCGTTCTTCCTGTTCGTCATGGGCGTGTCCGTTGTGCTGGCGATCCTGCCCCGGCTGGCGCAGGGCGAGGCGCCCGGCCGGCTGCGCGACGCGGCGCTGTGGCGGGCGCTGCGCATCCTCGCGCTGGGCCTGGCGATCAATGCGCTGGCGGCGTGGTGGCTGCCGGAGCGCGCGATGCGCTGGCCGGGGGTCCTGCAACGCATCGGCGTGTGCTTCGCGGTGGTGGCGGCGTTCGCCATCTACACGCCGCGGCGGGCCTGGTGGATCGCCATCGCGGCGTTGCTGGCCGGCTATACCGCGCTGCTGGTGTCCGGGGGCACGCTGGCCAGGTGGGACAACATCGTCGACCGCATCGATGGCGCGGTGTTCGGCCACTACGTGTGGGATCACAACCCCGCCACCGGGCAGGTACACGACCCCGAAGGCCTGCCCGCCACGCTGCCCGCGATCGCCAGCAGCCTGATCGGCCTGTGTGCGGGCGTGTGGCTGCGCGAGGCCCGGCTGGCGCGGCTGCTCGCCGCCGGTGTGGTGGCGCTGGCGCTCGGCGCGGCCTGGTCGTGGTGGATCCCGCTCAACAAGAACCTGTGGACTCCCTCGTTCGTGCTGTGGACCGGTGGCTGGGCGATCCTGGCGCTGCTGGCCTGCCACTGGCTGGTCGACCGGCGTGGCTGGCCGGCGCTCGGCCGACGCTTCGGCATGAACGCCATCGCTGCGTACGCCGGCTCCGAGCTGATGCAGATCCTGCTGCCCGCGCTGGGATGGCAGGAACCGCTCTACCGGCACCTGTTCGCCGGCTGGATCACACCCCTGGCCGGTCCGTGGGTCGCCTCGCTCGCATGGGCGGTGGCCTTCGTAGTGCTCTGGTGGGCGATCGTGTGGATCATGGACCGGCAACGGATCCACCTGAAGCTGTAGGGTGGACCGCAGCCCGTACCGCGCCACCCTCCGGAGCACCATGAGCGGACGCCCCCTGGTCATCGCCCATCGCGGCGCCTGCGCACATCTGCCCGAGCACACCCTGGTCGCCTACGCGCGCGCCATCGCCGACGGCGCGGACCTGATCGAGCCGGACCTGGTGATCACCGGCGACAGTGTGCTGGTGGCGCGCCATGAAAACGAAATCGGCGCGACCACCGACGTCGCCCGGCACCCGCGCTTCGCCGCGCGGCGTACGCGCAAGCGCATCGACGGGGTGCCGGTCGAAGGATGGTTCTGCGAGGACTTCACGCTTGCCGAGCTCAAGACCCTGCGCACCCGCGAACGCCTGCCGGCCCTGCGCGGCACCGCCCACGACGGGCAGTACCCGATCGCCACGCTGGAGGACATCATCGAACTGCTGGCGGCCGAAAGCGCGCGGCGCGGACGCGTCATCGGGCTGATTCCGGAGATCAAGCACGGCACCTGGTTCCAGCAGCAAGGCCTGGCCATGGAGCGGCGCCTGCTCGATACGCTGGACGCGCACGCCTGCACCCGCAGTGCGCCGGTGGTGATCCAGTCCTTCGAGCTGGCCAACCTGCGTGCTCTGCGGGCCTGCCTGGCGGGCCGGCCCAACGTGCGCCTGCTGCAGCTGGTCGACGAGCCTGGTGCGCAGCCGTGGGACATCGCGGCCAGTGGCGGCACGCTGCGCTACGCCGACCTGCTCACCCCCGCCGGCCTGCGCCAGGTGGCGGGCTGGGCCGATGCGATCGGCCCGGACGCGCGCGCGATCCTGCCGCTGGACGGGAGCGGCCGCCCCGGCGCGCCGACGTCACTGGTGCGCGATGCCCAGGCCGCCGGCCTGGCGGTCTATGCGTGGACCTTCCGTCCGGAAAACGCGTTCCTGCCGCCGGCCCTGTGGTGCGGCGACGACCCGGCGCAGCGCCATCCGCGGGGCTCGGTCGACGAGATCCGCGCCCACCTGGCGGCGGGCATCGATGCCTTCTTCACCGACGACCCCGCGCTGGGACGGCAGGTCGTCGACGGCGACCGCCCGCACGACCAGGAACACTGAAGCCACGGGTCGAGCGCAGCGGCACCGGTTTCCGGAGCAAAAAAAAGAGCGCCTCGATTGCTCGAGGCGCTTCCTTCCCGATGGGAGGTTACTCAGTAGTCGTACGACACGCCGAAGCGGACGTAACGCGGAGTTTCCCAGGCGATGGGCAGGTTGTAGTACGGGTTCGGTGCATCGGACACCCCGTAGTACGGGTACGACTGCGTCTTCTTCTGTTCGTTGAAGACGTTGTGCACGTCGACGCTGAACGCCAGCTTGTGGTCGGCGAAGGCCGGCCGGTATTCGGCGTTGATCGACACCACGTGCGTGGTCGGGTTCCGGCCGGCGTCGCCGGGACGGGACGGCTGGCCACCGCAGAAGTGGTACGAGTAGACGCCGTAGCCGGCATCGATCTGGTCCGGACCATACGCGCCGTAGCAGTTACGCGGCGAGCCCGACTGCACCACCAGGTTGCCGGCCACCATGAACTCCGGCGTGACCTGGTACGCACCGAACGCCTTGAACGCGTGGGTGTGGTCGTTCGCCAGCAGGCCGTTCGAGTACGCCATCAGCGGGGCGTTGTCCCACGCCTGCGTGACGGACGGATCGCTGCGGGTACCGGCGTCGGAGTCGGTCTGCCCCTCGCTGTTGCCGTACGAGCGCGAGTAGACGTAGCTCACGCGGCCCCACCAGTTGCTGTCGCCCTTCGGATGCTCCAGGTGCAGCTCGGCGGAGTAGTAGTGGCGCTTCAGCTTCGGGAACCCGAAGTCCTTGTTGGTCATCGTGATGGTGTCGTAGCCACCGTCGGTGTTGCCGACCAGGAAGTCGTTCGAGCGACCGGCGTTGAACAGGTAGCAGCTGACCGAGCTCCAGTCCTGGTTGGCCAGGTCGTAGCCCATCTGGACGGACTTGGCCTTGACCGCGTCGATGTCGCAGAAGTCGTCGATCGCGGTGCCGAGCTTGCGGTAGGTCAGCTTGGCGCCGTAGACCCAGTCCTGCCCCAGCGTCTTGTCGAAGCCGGCGATGAACTCGTCCTGGTACTCGGCCTTCAGGCCCTTGGCGGTGACGGTCTTCGGGTCGGGCGCCTGGCCGTACTCGTTGTTGAGCGAGATCTCGGCACCCGGGCCATTGACCGTGTCGAACGGCTGGAAGCCGATCGGATAGCCGGTCACCGGATCGATGTCGGTGTACGAGCCGTAGACGCGGGTGTAGTAGGAACCCGAGGCGGCACGCAGGGCCGGTGCGGCGGGCAGCGCGAGGTAGTAGCGGCCGGCGTTGGCGTACACCTTGAAGGTGCTGTCGCCGAACACGTCCCAGGTGGCGCCCAGGCGCGGGGCCCACTGCGGCTTGTGCTGGTTGATGTAGGGCTCACCCGAACCGTTGTAGTTGGTGAACTGGTCGTTGCGCAGGCCGAGGCTGAGCAGCACGCGGTCGTTGACCTGCCACTTGTCCTCGATGTACTGCGCGCGCTGCTTGACCATCACGCTCGCGCTGGTTTCCTGGCGGTACTGGTCGACGTAGTAGACGACGCCGGCCGGCACGGTGACCTGGCCGCCGGCCAGCGGCTGGCCCGCGGTGATCGCACCGTATTCCCACGCAAACCCGGCGTTGCCGAACATGGACGCGCCGTCGTGGTTGTCCTCGGTCGACTGGTTGTCGAGGCCGGCCGACAGCAGGTGGTCGCCGAGCTGGTAGCTCACGTCCAGGCGCCAGTTCGTGGCCCTGCTCTCATGGGCCGGATCGGACACCTGCAGCAGGTTCTGCGGGTTGGTGATGCCGCCCGCCACGCCACCGTTGAGATTCGGGTCCTGGTCCTCCGAACCGAGGATGCGGATCAGGTTCGGATCGGCCGCGCCCGGCTGGGTGTAGAACTGGGTCCTCTGGCGGCCGAACTGCGCGGACACGGTCAGGTTGTCGGTCAGGTAGCCGGTGTACTTGGCCACCCACATCGACTGCTTGGTCGCTTCCTCGGTGGCGGCGTTGACGAAGTCGCCGCGCGTGCGCGTCTCGTTGTCGTAGTTGTAGATGTTGCCGGCGTAGGTGTCCTTGTAGCTGGCGCCGGTCACTTCCAACAGGTTGTTGTCGTCGATGTTCCAGTCCAGCTTGGCGTACAGCTTCGGATCGGTGTACGAGTAGTTGGTCTGGTGGTCCGCGGCGACGCTGGCGATGCTCTTGCCGGCGGTCTTCTCGCCTTCGGCGGCGACGAACGCGAACAGCTTGTCCTTGATCAGCGGGCCACCGGCATAGCCGGACGCGACGCCGTTCCAGGTCTTGTTCTCGTTGTTGTAGCGATACAGCTCGCCGGCGTTGCTCGACCCGTCCGCGAAGTAGGTGTTCCTCGGATCGGCCTTGCCCCACTGCGGGGTGTAGAGGAGCTGCCCGCCGAAGTGCCACTCGTTGGTGCCGCGGCGGCCCACGATGCTGATGACGCCGCCATCGGAACGGCCGTACATGGCGCCATAGCCGCCGGTCAGCACTTCTTCCTGGTCGATCGCGCCGTAGGGCAGCACCATGCCGCCGTAGCCGTTGATCGGATCGGTGGTGTTCATGCCGTTGATGTAATAGGCATTCTCGGAGACCGAGGAGCCACCGAAGGAGACCAGCGCCTGGCCGGTCGGGCTGGCGAAGCCGGTGCCCGTGGCGCCCTGGGCGACGCCCGGGGCAAGCAGGGCGATGGCTTCGGCGCTACGGCCCAGCGGCAGCTGCTGGAGCTGCTGCTGGGTAACCACGGTGCGCGAGTCGACCGCGGACACGTCGATGGCCGGCAGGGCGCTGGCCGAGACCGTGATCGCGCCGAGGTTCTGCGCGTTGGCGGCGGAAGCGAAATCGACTTCCGTACCTGCGCCGACGCGCAGGGTCACGTTGTTGCGGGTATCGACCGTCTTGCCGTCCTGGACGACAGTCACCGTGTACGTGCCCAGGGGCAGCGAGGCGAAGGAATAGCGGCCGCTCTGGTCCACCTGGACCTGGCGGGTCACGCCCGACGTGCTCTGGATCTGGACAGTCTGGCCGGCAGCGGCCTGGCCGAAGATGGCACCGGTGGTGGCCTGGCCGTAGGCCAGACCGGCCAGGCTCATGCCCACGGCCAGCGCCATCGCCGAGCGGCGATTGAACAATGCGTGCTTCATTACTACGGGGTACTCCAAATACTACGAACAGCAGCCCTCGGCCAGCGTCTGCGGCTGGTCTTGAGGGAATGAGACGGCGCGGGGCTTTGGGGAAAAGCTGCGCGCCACGGGCATCGTCGAGCTTGTGAGGTGACGATGTAAGTTCGAAGTTAAGTCAAAGCGCCGCTCAAGCGCAAGGCGCCTCTCTGCCTGCTGCCGGCGCGAAGTCGCACTTTGCGATACTGGTGTTGTCGAGTACCGCGGGTCGCACGCCTTGGCCCCCGCGCGACGCTCGCCACAGCCGAGTCTGCTTGCCTACTTCCGGGGCTGCTCCATGCACGTGCAGGAACTGATCATCCGCTGGGCCACGCCGGTGTTCTTCGTGCTGATCGGCCTGGAGCTGTGGATCGCGCGCCGCCGCGGCCGCGACGCCTACCGCGTTGGCGACGCGATCAGCAGTATCGGGCTGGGGGTGATTTCCCAGGTCGCGGGCGTGTTCGGCAAGCTGCTCTCGATCGGCATCTACGCCTGGGTGGCCACCCACCTGGCGCCTTTCAGCCTGCCGGCCGACAGCCTGGTGGTCTGGGTGGCGGCGCTGCTTGCCTACGACTTCCTCTACTACTGGCTGCATCGCGCCGGCCACGAGGTGAACATCCTCTGGGCGGCGCACGTGGTGCATCACCAGAGCGAGCACTACAACCTCTCCACCGCGCTGCGCCAGACCGGCAGCGGCGTGCTGCTGGGCTGGCTGTTCTACCTGCCGATGGCGCTGGCGGGCATTCCCACCGAGGTGTTCGTGGTGGTCGCGCTGATCGACCTGCTCTACCAGTTCTGGGTGCACACCGAACAGGTCGGCCGGCTGGGCTGGTTCGACCGCATGTTCTGCTCGCCGTCCAACCATCGCGCGCACCATGCGGTGAACGACCGCTACCTGGACCGCAACTACGGCGGCATCCTAATCGTCTGGGACCGGCTGTTCGGCACCTTCGTCGAGGAGGACGATGCCGACCCGCCGGTGTACGGCACCCGCGCGCCGCTGCGCAGCTGGAACCCGCTGTGGGCCAACGCCGAGGTGTACTGGGCGGCGGCCGCCGACATGTGGCATGCGCGGCGCTGGCGCGACAAGCTGCTGGTCTGGCTCAAGCCGCCCGGCTGGCGCCCGGCCGATGTCGCCGCGCGCTTTCCCAGGCCGGCCTTCGACATCCGGCGCGAGCGCTTCGCGCCGCCGATGTCGCGCGCACTGGCCGTGTACTGCCTGTTCCAGTTCGCGCTGCTGCTGGGGATGGCCACGCAGTTCCTCGGCCTGAGCGCCCGCGCCGGCCTGCCGACGCTGCTGGCCTATGCCGCCTACCTGGTCGGCAGCCTGACCGTGCTCGGTGCCCTGATGGAAGGGCGCCGCGCGGCACGCCGGATCGAGGCGGTGCGCGTGCTGGCCACCGCCGTGCTGCCTTGGGCAAGCGGCCGCTGGTTCGGCGTCGATCACCTCGATCCGCGCATCGCACTGGCGGTGCTGGTCGTGTTCGGGGCGAGCGCAATGGCGCTGCCGTGGTTTGCCCGACCGCCGTCCCGTGCAGCAGCGCCCCGGGGCGCGACCGGCACGGAGGGCAGTACGGATCATTGACCCGGAAGCGCTTGGCGGTGGCGCCCACCGGCGCTGGGGCAGCTTCCAGTCCGGCGCGGAAGCCCGGCCGCGCCGGCGGCAAAGGAAGCGGGCGGCGCTTCTCGAAAGGGGACAAGGGACCTCATCACCCAAACACGGCTTGCGGCCACTTGCAACCCCCACGTTATGATCGGGGCTTGTTTTCAAGGGGACAGCCGAATGGGTTTTCTTTCCAAGCTGGTGCGCCACAAGTCGATCGAACAACTGCAGGCCGATGCCGGCGGCTCGAAGGATTTCCGCCGCGTACTGGGGCTATGGCAGCTCACCGCGATCGGCGTCGGCGCGATCATCGGCGTGGGCGTGTTCGTGCTCGCCGGGCAGCAGGCGGCGGTGAATGCCGGGCCGGCCGTGATCCTTTCCTTCATCGTCGCGGGCCTGGGCAGCGCCTGCGCGGCGCTGGCCTACGCCGAGTTCTCCGGCATGATCCCGGTGACCGGCAGCGCCTACACCTATGGTTACGCGGTGCTCGGCGAACTGTTCGCCTGGATCATCGGCTGGGATCTGCTGGTCGAGTACGCGCTGATCGTCGGCGTGGTGGCGATCGGCTGGTCCGGTTACGTGCAGGCACTCATCGACCAGCTGTTCGGCGTGCACCTGCCGGTGTGGGCGCAGGGTGCGTACGATCCGCACCATCCCGGGAGCGGCAAGGTGTTCAACGTGATCGCCGCGGCGATCTCGCTGCTGATCGCGTGGATGCTCACGGTCAAGACCGAGTGGGGCGCGCGGATGAACACGCTGATCGTCACGATCAAGGTGATCGGCGTGGCCCTGGTGATCGGCGTCGGCGCGTTCTACGTGAACACCGCCAACTGGCACCCGTTCATTCCGCCGCTGACCACGGTGGACGGTGAATCCCATTTCGGCTGGGGCGGCGTGCTTGCCGCGTCCAGCGTCGTGTTCTTCGCGGTGTTCGGCTACGACACGTTGACCACCGCTGCCGAGGAAGCGAAGCAGCCGCAACGCGACCTGCCGCGCGCGGTGCTGCTTTCGCTGGCGGTGTCGATGGTCCTTTACCTGGCCGTCTCGCTGGTGCTTACCGGCATGGTGCCGTACACGCAGCTGGACTCGCCGGCGCCGGTGGATGCCGCGTTCAAGGCGCTGGGCCTGCACTGGGTGCGTGGCATCATCTCGGTGGCTGCGATTGCCGGCATCACCAGCGTGATGTTCGCGTTCATGCTGGGCGCGGCGCGCATCTGGTTCGCACTCGCCCGCGATGGCCTGCTGCCGAAGTGGTTCGCGAAGATCCACCCGAAGTACGGTACACCGGCCCGACCGACCATGATCCTGGGCGTGTTCACCGCGCTGGTCGCCGGGTTCCTGCCGATCGGGGAGGTGGCGGAGCTGGTCAACATCGGGACGCTTTCGGCGTTCATCGTGATTTGCGCATCCGTACTGATCCTGCGCGTGCGCCAGCCGCACGTGAAGCGCGATTTCCGCACGCCGGCGCTGTGGCTGGTGGCGCCCGCGGGGATGCTGTTCTCGCTGTTCCTGATCATCGGCTGGCCGTGGCTGCGCGATGGTCACCTCACGCTGATCGGCGGCCTGCCGATGGTGACGATCATCCGCTTCGTGGTGTGGATGGGCATCGGCCTGGTCATCTATTTCGGCTACGGCATGTGGCACAGCCGGCTGGCGAAACCGGACAGCGACGACTCGCCGGTTGCGCCCAAGCTGGCCGACGGTAGCTGATACCAGGAAGCCCCCGGCAGTCGCGGGGGCTTTGCCGTTGCAGGGCGCACGGCCGTGCCGGCGCCCGGAGGGTCAGCGGGCGATGGCGTAGACGTTGCCATCCAGGGCGGTGGCGTAGAGCGTGTCCCGACCCACGGCAGGCGTGCCCATCACGCCGCCGGTCACGTAGCCGTGGATGGTGCCGGTCGGCAGATGCCAACGCGCCTTGCCGGTGCGTGCGTCCACGGCGAACAGGCCGCGCTGCAAGGTGATACCGGGCACGTAATAGGGCGACGCGCTGACCGCGCCGATGTAGACCGTGCCGTCGGCGAGCACCGGCGTGGCCCAGGTCCAGCCACCGGTGGCGAACGACCAGCGCAGGCGGCCATCGGCCGGGTCGTAGGCCTTCAGAGCCAGGTCATCGGAACTGCCGACCAGGAACAGGCCGCCGGCGTATGTCGCGGAGGACTCGACCCAGCTGCCGCTGGCATTGTCGGCGATCCACACCGGCTTGCCACGCTTCGGGTCGAGCGCGAACAGCTTGTGGCTGCGGCTGCCGACCACCAGTCGGCCGGCGCCGAGGGCCGCGGTGCTCTGCACGATGCCGCCCGTGTCGTAGTGCCACAAGGCCTTGCCGCTGGCGGCGTCGAAGGCGTACAGGGCATGGTCCCAGCTGCCGATGTAGACCACGCCGTCGGTGACCACCGGCGTGGCCCGGAACATGTCGTTGGCGCCGGCGATCCAGGCCGGCTTGCCCGTGGTCGCATCGATGGCGTACAGCCGGGCCCCCGCGGTGCCGACGAAGACCTTGCCGTCGGCAAAGACCGGCGAAGATGCCTTGTAGTCGTAGAACGGGTTGTCGGGGGAGGGCAGTCGGCGGCACAGATCGCCGCTGTGCAGATCGAGCGTCCAGGCCGGCTTGCCGGTGGCCTGATCCAGGGCGTAC
This sequence comes from Frateuria sp., assembly GCF_035695185.1. Lineage (GTDB taxonomy): Bacteria > Pseudomonadota > Gammaproteobacteria > Xanthomonadales > Rhodanobacteraceae > Frateuria_A. Next base: position 50,849 of record NZ_DASSES010000090.1, on the reverse strand, counting down.
AGAACGCCGTCGTCGCTGGCGACGAACAGCTTGCCGTCGGCCAGCAGCGGCCGCGCGCGTACCTTCCCTCCCGTTCTGAACGTCCAGCGGGGCACGTGGCGTGAGACGTCCAGTGCGTAAACCGTTCCACTGTCGGAACCGAAATACAGCGTCTTGCCGGCGAGGGTCGGCGATCCCCACAGGGCGCCGTCGGCGCCGAACGTCCAGCGCACGGTGGGCACGGCGGCCTGCGCGGACGAGGGCGAGGCCAACGGCAGCCATGCAGCGAGCAGGGCGATGATCCAGGGCTTTGCAGCCATGAGGTCTCCTTTGCATCGAGGGTAGACGTGGCGGCCACCCGCCACGCCATACCCATGGTAGGCCACGCTGCGGGCGTGACCTCTGGCAGGGGGGAGGGGCATGACCTTCGTCCTACCATCGGATGGTTGTCATGTCGGCTATTGGCCGGCGTGCGCAGGTGAGGGCGCGCACGTGCGCCGTGGTGGTCGGTTGGGGGTAGGTCCTTGAAGGAAATTGGTTCGAAGTTGCTGGTGGCCGCGCTGGGTGCGGCCTTCTCGCTGGGTGCACACGCGGAAAAGGCGGCGCCGCTCGATCAGCCCTATCCGGGCACGCTGACACTGAAGGTCGACCTCACCGACGCGCCGAAGAAGATCTTCCGCGTGCACGAGACCATCCCGGCCCGGCCCGGTGCATTCACGCTGTACTACCCGCAGTGGATCCCCGGCGAGCACTCGCCTTCCGGCCCGATCGACAACCTCGCCGGCCTGGTCATCACCGCCAACGGCAAGCGCGTGCCGTGGCGCCGCGACCGGCGCGACATGTACGCGCTGCACCTGGCCGTGCCCGGGGGCGCCAGCCAGCTCGAGCTCCAGTTCCAGTTCCTCTCGCCGGGCGAGGGCGGCATGTTCGGCGCCAGCGCCTCGTCCACGCCCAACCTGGTGGATGTGGAGTTCAACCAGGTGGCGTTCTATCCGGCCGGCTACTACACGCGGCAGATCCGGATCCAGCCGACGATCATCCTGCCCAGGGGTTGGCAGTTCGGCTCCGCGATGGAGGTGCAGTCGCGCGACGGCGCCAGCACCACCTTCAAGCCGGTCGGCTTCAATGATTTCGTCGACTCCCCGCTGATCGCCGGCGAGCACTTCAACCGCGTGGACCTGAACCCCGGGGGCAAGGCGCCGGTGCACCTCAACGTGGTGGCCGACGCAGCCGACCAGGTCGAGCTCAGCGATGACCAGCTCAGGCAGCACCGCAAGCTCGTCGACCAGGCCGACAAGCTGTTCGGTGCGCACCACTACCGGCACTACGACTTCCTGCTCACGCTGTCCGACCACACCGGCCACTTCGGCCTGGAGCACCACCAGTCCAGCGACGACCGCCTGCCGGCCGACATGCTGGCCGACGACAAGCTGTACGCCCTCACCGCCGACCTGATGCCGCACGAGTACGTGCACTCCTGGTGCGGCAAGTTCCGCCGTCCGGCCAAGCTGTGGGCGCCGGATTTCAACACGGTCGAGGAAGACGACCTGCTGTGGGTCTACGAGGGCCTGACCGACTACTGGGCCGGCGTCCTGACCGCGCGTTCGGGCATGTGGAGCGCCGCGCGGTACCGCGACTCGATGGTCGACATCGCCGCGGCGATGTCGGCGCGCACCGGCCGCGCGTGGCGCTCGCTGCAGGACACCGCCGACGCCGCACCGCTCACCTATTTCGGCGGCAGCGGCTGGGGCAACTACCGCCGCGGTACCGACTTCTACCCGGAAGGCCAGTTGTTGTGGCTGGACGTGGACACGCAGATCCGCGCGCTCTCGCACGGCCGGCGTTCGCTGGACGACTTCGCCCGCGCCTTCTTCGGCATGGACAACGGCAGCTACGTCACCAGGACCTACACCTTCGACGATGTGATCGACACGCTCGACCAGGTGCAGCCCTACGACTGGGCCACCTTCCTGCGCACACGCCTGGACTACACCGGCGACGCGCTGCCCGAGCACGGGATCGAGCGCAGCGGCTGGAAGCTGGCCTACACCGACGCGCCCAATGCCGCGACCCAAGCCGCCGAGGCGCTGCGCCACAACGTCAACCTGGCTTACTCGCTGGGCCTGTCCGCAGCCAGGAACGGCAACATCTACGACGTGCAGTGGGGCGGCCCCGCGTTCCGGGCCGGGCTGGTGCCGGGGCTGGACATCGTCGCGGTCGACGGCAAGGACTACTCGCCCGAGGCGCTGAAGGACGCCGTCAAGGCCGCGAAGACCCGCAAGGCGCCGATCGAACTGCTGGTCAAGAACGTGGACGTCTATACCACTATCGCGGTGGACTACCACGGCGGCCTGAAATACCCGCACCTGGTCCGCGCCGACGGCAAGGACCTGCTGACCGCCATCACCACCCCGCGCAAATAGCTTGCACAGCCGTTCACCCCGAGCGCAGCCGAAGGGCGTCCTTCGGCTCCGGCCCTCCCGGCCCTGCGCTCAGGGTGAACGGAATTCGAGGCACCACCACCGGAGAGTCCGTTCCGTGAAAATCAGACCCCTCGCTTCCGCCCTGCTCGCCGCCGGCTTCATGCTGGCCGCCGTGCCCGCCTTCGCCGACGTACCGCCGATCGGCGATGCGCCCTTCCAGGGCACGCTGAAGATCGATGTCGACGCTACCGACGTCACCCACCGCGTGTTCCGCGTCAACGAGACCATCCCTGCGCAGCCCGGCCCGCTGACTCTGCTGTTCCCGCAGTGGATCCCCGGCCACCACTCGCCGACCGGCCCGATCGACAAGCTCGCCGGCCTGGTGATCAAGGCCAACGGCAAGGTACTGCCGTGGACACGCGACCCGCTCAACGTCTATGCCTTCCACGTCGACGTACCGCAGGGCGCGAACGAGGTGCAGGCCTACTTCGAATTCCTCTCGCCGCAGAGCACCCGCCAGGGCCGCGTGGTGATGACGCCGGAGATGCTCAACCTGCAGTGGGATGCGATGAGCCTGTATCCGGCCGGCTACAACATCCGCAAGATCCCGGCGCAGGGCAGCGTCACCTACCCGGCCGGCTGGAAGGCCGGCACTGCGCTGGAAGTGGCCTCCACCCACGGCGACACGGTCACCTACAAGCCACAGACCTACAACACGCTGGTCGACTCGCCGATCTACGCCGGCAAGTACTTCAAGCGCGTGGACCTCGACCCGGGCGCCAAGACGCCGGTCTACATGAACATCGTCGCCGACGCGCCGAAGTACCTCGAGATCAAGCCCGAGCAACTGAAGCCGCACCGCGAGCTGATCCAGCAGATGTACAAGCTCTACGGCGCGCACCACTACGACCACTACGACTTCCTGGTCTCGCTCAGCGACAAGATGAGCGGCAACGGCCTGGAGCACCACCGCTCCAGCGAGGACGGCGTGGGCGCCGACTACTTCACCGAGTGGGACAAGAACGTCTACGAGCGCGACCTGTTCTCGCACGAGTTCAACCACTCCTGGGACGGCAAGTACCGCCGCGGCGCGGATCTGACCACGCCCAACTTCAACGTGCCGATGAGCGACACCCTGCTGTGGGTGTACGAGGGCCAGACCCAGTTCTGGGGCACCGTCATCGCCGCCCGCGCGGGCCTGTGGAACAAGGACGAGACGCTGGACATGTTCGCCCTCGTCGCCGCCACCTACGACCGGGGCCGCCCCGGCCTGGCCAGCTGGCGCAACGTGCAGGACACCACCAACGACCCGACGATCGCCCAGCGCCGCCCGCTGCCCTACCGCAACTACCAGGCGAGCGAGGACTACTACTCGGCGGGCGCGATGATCTGGCTGGACGTCGATGGCAAGTTGCGCGAACTCACCCGCGGCAGGAAGAAGATCGACGACTTCGCGCGCGCCTTCTTCGGCATGAACAACGGCGACTGGAAGGTCAACACCTACACCTTCGAGGACGTGGTCAGGACGCTCAACGACATCGCCCCGTATGACTGGAAGAGCTACCTGCGCACGCGCCTGGATGGCCACGGCCCGCTGATCGGCGGCATCGCTTCCCATGGCTGGAAACTGGTCTACACCGACAAGCCTTCCAAGGCCGTCAAGGCGATGGAATCGCGCCGCCACGCCGCCGACCTGACCTACTCGCTGGGCCTGTCGGTCGGCAAGGACGGTTCGATCGGCGACGTGCTGTGGGACAGCCCCGCGTTCAAGGCCGGCCTCTCGCCGGCGATGACCATCGTCGCGGTCAACGGCAAGGAATACTCCGCCGACGCCGTCAAGGATGCGGTCACCGCGGCAGCAAAGGACAAGAGCCAGCCGGTCGAACTGCTGGTGAAGAACTTCGACGAGTACAAGACCGTCCGCATCGACTACCACGGCGGCCTCAAGTACCCGCACCTGGTCCGGGACGACAGCAAGCCGGACACCCTGTCCGACCTGATCAAGCCGCTGTAAGCCTTTGGCTCCCTCTCCCCCGGCTCCTACCAACGTTGGGGGAGAGGGCCGGGGTGAGGGGCCAAGGCTCGCCCGAAGCCCCACCCATGCCAGAAACAAAAGCCCCTCTCCCTTCGGGAGAGGGGTGGGGGGAGAGGGTCCGGGAGTACCTCAGGCACCCCGCCCCGCCCAAGTCCTCACCCGCCCACCGGGCACCGCTCTCCCGAGCGGAGAAACCGCATGAACCTCCCCACCCAACTCCGCTATACTGCTCGTCCGCCGAGGATCGACCCGATCCCGCGCGCACCTCGCAATACCACGCGCCTGTAGCTCAGCCGGATAGAGTAGTGGCTTCCGAAGCCATTGGTCGGGGGTTCGAATCCCTCCAGGCGCGCCACATTCCACAGGTCATAGCCCGCTGCCGCACATTGCGGCGCTCTGGTCAGAATCTTCCGTACTAGCAAAGCTCCGCCGATTCCCTCGACGGAGCCTTTTTGTCTCCCCGTCTGCGCGCCAGCTGTAAAGAGACCCATGCCCTTCGGGACAGCTCGGTAGGCGAAAAAGGCTGCGGGACAAATCCGGGCGGAACCAAGGGTCGATCGACCGTCTGCCCACCAAGAGCAAGTGATATGCGAGCGCGGTCGATCGTCCCGCGCACTCGACCGCTCGCTGCCATGGTCCAGCTTTCCAGCCGGCGTGCTACTCAAAGGTGGGGGGCGTCGCTCCCGCCGCCAGGTCTCGATCACAGCCCGGGCGTGAAGCAGGTGGGTGAACCAGTGCTCGTTGAGGCACTCATCGCGCAGCCGGGTGTCGGCCCTCTACCCCAGGGCACCTACACCATCGGACCCATACAAGATAACGTAACGAACTCTGGTCACCGACTGCTGCAATCGATGCGTCTCACACCCAGCCCTTTCAACGAGATGTTTGGTCGGGGCGGCTTTCTGATTCATGGTGACAATTCCCGCGCAAATCACAGCGCCTCAGAGGGCTGCATTGTGCTAAAGCCAAGCATTAGGTCGATTATCGGCCATAGTGGTGACAATGTACTCCACGTGTTCGAACCCATCGTGATGCCTCCCCCCTTCTTTTCAGGCCCCGTGCAATGAGAGCAATCTACTGTGTTCCAGCGCTGTACGCGGCTTTACTGTTCTCAACGAATGCGCTTGCAACGCCAGCACGGGCGCCGATTCACGGCAGCGGCCTCACGGTCTTTTCTACCGTGATCAACAAAAAGACCGTAAAAGTAGAAGTAATGACGCGAGAGAAGGACATCGGTTCACCCAGCGGGAAGCCACCGACGAAAAGGCTCGATTCATGCACCTATACTAGGTATCCGTGCTCGCTTGTGGAAAACATTGCAATATCAGTAGATGGCAAGTCCGTTTTTGTACCCAGAGCCTCTTTTGCAGACCTCTCGGATCTGCGAAGCGCTGATGTCTCCCGGGAGCATGGTTATTTTATTTTAAGACTAGCGGGGGGCGACGCATCTGAAGCGTATCAGGTTGACTTGTATTTCAATAAGGACCTGGTGTTCCACAGAAGCTTCTTTCCAGGGAGCGAGGCAGACGAACCCTCCGAGGAAGCGAGCTATAAACTTATCGATATTGATTAGCTTGGTCGCGGCCCATCGCAGCTTTGCCGGTCCAGCTTTAGAAACTTGTGCGATTTACGGGTCGCCCGAGGACGCTCAGGGGTGGCGCCTCTGTTTCATGAAGAAGCTGGCATCTACCATACGCATGGCGCGCCCGTACAAGGGCAGCGAGAATTTCTCAGGGGAGCCACCCCGGACGGGATTGGCGATACCGGATTAAGTGACGAATTGCAGGTGCCGAACTATCTGGAGACACCAAGTCCTGCAATAAGAAAGTATGATCCGTGTCTGCAGGGAGCATCGATCGCCTCCGCCTTGGACTATTAGGTCACACCAAGGCGCCGTCGATGTTGCGGTGGTCGCGTTCTCAGGCACGAGTGGTTATCGCCATGAACGTCTGCGGATCGCTGGCTTTTCAATCTCGTTCGGATGGGGAATTGGACTCCGAACCGATGTGCCCCTCAAAGGCGGATGGACGTCGCAGGTTGGCTACTGCCTGCGCATCCCTCAAGGTCCGCGCCCCATCAGCCTCTTCGAGAGACTGGAGCGCCCACACCACACGAAAGACCAGCGTCCGCTGCCCCTGCTTGAGCCGCAGGCCCCAAGCAGACTCCGCAGGGTCCAGGCGGCATCGACACGATCCACCCGGAATCTTCGGCGGCCTGATCTCGCGAGCCAAGCGGGACGCAGGTGTGCGATGCACAGAAGAGACAAAATTGTCGGACGTCTGTGAAAGACTGTCCTATGTGGCCAAACTTCGACGGATCGCGCACGCCGCCGCTAATGGCCCCTTCGCCCAATGGCGGATCTGTTCTCCCGTTCGACCTGATGTCGAACCGGGCGCCCGCCATCCGTCGTCCCTTCATCAGCGCGCCCGTGGGCGCGACGCGCACCGGACGACCTGGGAGAAAACGATGACCGCCCCGACAGCAACCGCAAGGCAACTGGTATTGAAGATGTCGGTCTCGCTGGACGGCTTTGTTGCCGGCCCCAACGGCGAGGCCGACTGGGTATTCCGGACGTCCGGCGGCGCCGATTCCACGGCGTGGCTGCTCGAGACGCTGCGCGGTGCCGGCGTGCACATCATGGGCAGCGGCAGCTATTCCGACATGGCGGCGTTCTGGCCCTATTCGGACATGCCGATCGCGGCGCCGATGAACGACGTCCCCAAGGTGATCTTCTCGCGCAGCGGGCTCGAGGACGGTACGTGCCGGGACCGCACGACCGCGGCGCTGGAGGAAGCCGGGGCCCGCAACGCCGCCCGGGATGGGCGCACGCCGACCGATGCGGCCCTGCGCTCCTGGGCCGAGCCCACGGTGGCGCATGGCGATCTTGCGGAAGAGATCCAGCGGCTGAAGGCGCAGCCGGGCCCTTACATCCTCGCGCACGGAGGCGCCCGGTTCGCCCGCAGCCTGGTCGCCTCCGGGCTCGTCGACGAGTACCGGCTGGCCATCCATCCGGTCGTCCTGGGCCAGGGCCAGCCGCTGTTTGCCGGGCTGGCCAGCCCGGCCGACCTGCGGCTGGTCAGCGTGAAGCCCTTCGACTCCGGGGCCGTGGCGGTCGTCTACCGGCCGGCCTGAAGCCCCGCCCATGGCTGGCTGGAAACCGTGGGGGACGCGCTAGGCCGGACGCGCGCTGGCCGTCGTGTCTTTCCTGGAGAGCGGGGTTTCCGCCAGCAGCTCCCGCAGCATCATGGCGGTCGCCTGGAGTTCCGCCTGGAGCGCGCCCAGCGCAGGTTCCAGGCCGCGCTCCCCGCGGATGGACTCGCGCAGCTGCGTGCACAACAGGACGCCCTGGCTGCGGCCCATCACCAGGAACGCGTTCTGCAGGCGGTGCAGGCGCGCGGCGACGGCCGTGCGGTCATGGGCGCGCAACGCGGCAAGCAGCTCCTCGTTGTCGTGCTGCAGCTCGCTCTGCCAGCTCTGCAGATAGGTGCGGCGCTGCTCCGGCGAGGCAATGCGACAGATCAGTGCCAGCGAGCTCTCGGTCGGCCGGGCCGAAGGATCGAGCGCCGCGGGCGTGGCGGCGACGGCGGGCGGCGCGGCGCTCGCCGGAAGGCCGGGCGCGCGGGTGCCGACCTGGCGCAGCAGGCCGAGCAGGCGTTCGATCGAGACCGGCTTGGTGAGGTACGCGGCAGCGCCGGTGGCGAGCGCCTGTTCGATCGCCTCGGGGTCGGAGTCGGCGCTCAGCATCACGATGGCCATGCCGTCGTGAGGGTGGCGCTGGCGATAGCGGGCGAGCACGTCCAGCCCGGAAAGGTCGGGCATATGCATGTCCAGCAGCGCCAGTTGCGGACGGTGCGGGCCTTCCATCGCCTGCAGCCCCTCTTCGCCGCTGCCGGCAAAGATGACGCGATGGCCGGCGCGGCGCAGCAGGTGGCCCAGGGTGTCGCGGCTGGAGCGGTTGTCGTCGACCACCAGGCAGGTGATCGCCGGGACGCGGGCGCGGTGGGCGTCGAGCGCACTGACGGTGTCCAGCGGTTCGGTGACCGCCTGTTCGGGCGCGGCGCGTTCCAGCGGCAGCGCGGCGGTGAAGATGCTGCCGCCGCCGGGGTTGTCGCCCACCGCGACGCGTCCGCCCAGCTGCTGGCAGATGCTGCGCACGATGTGCAGCCCCAGGCCGGTGCCGTCGTGGCGGCGCACCAGGCCATCGCTGGTCTGGTAGAACGGCTCGAAGATGCGCGTCTTCATCTCGTCCGGCACGCCGCTGCCGGTGTCGGTGACGGTGCACAGCAGGCGCGGCTGGACCAGGCCGTTGTCGGCCAGGCGCAACTCGATGCTCACATCGGCGCCGGCCGGACTGAACTTGACCGCGTTGGTGCCCAGGTTGATCAGCACCTGCGCGATGCGGCCCGGGTCGCCGAGCATGGCGTCATCCAGGCCGCGGCCCTGCACGGTGCGCAGCCGCACGCCGCGCTGGTGCGCGAGCGGGCCGACCACGTCGCGCACCTGGCCGAGCACGTTGGCGACCAGGAACGGCTCGCGCGCGAAGTGCAGCCGGCCGGCGTCGATCGCCGCCACGTCGAGCACGTCGTTGACCCGCTGCAGCAACGCAGTGGCGTTGGCGCGCAGCGCGTGCATCAGCTGGCGGTCGGAGGCCTCCAGCGCCGCCGTGTCGATCAGCGAGGCGGCGTGCACCACGGTGTTGAGCGGCGTGCGCAGCTCGTGGCTCATGGTGGCGATGAAGCGGCTCTGCGCGTCGCGCGAGCGCAGCGCCGATTGCGAGATGCCCGAAATGGTGCCGAGCAGGCGGTAGACGGTCAGCGGCAGGCCGACCAGCAGCACCAGCGCGAAGGGGATGAAGGCGGGCCGGTCGACCCAGTAGTGGGGTGGCGCGGCGAACCCCAGCACCACCACCGAGCCGGCCATGAAGCCGAAGAACATGCCCCGGCCGAAGCGCGTGCCGACCATGATGGTCGCCAGCGGCAGCAGCGTGATCATCGAGATGCACAGGTTCCAGGCCAGGCCGAGCAGCACGCCGATGCCCAGCACGTTCACCGCCGCGCCGATGCCGTCGGCCAGCTCCGTGGTGCGCACCACGCGCAGCCGCACCGCCCCCATCCAGGCCAGGCCGAGCATGAAGAACAGTTCCGCCCAGGGGCGCAGCAGCTGGGCCTCCCGCGCCAGGACGGTCCGCGAGTGCGAAGGGCCGGCCAGGTACTGCCAGTAGAGGCACCACAGGAGGGTCAGGGCCAGCAGCAGGGCGCGACGCACCGAGACGTGGTACTCGCCGTAGCTTGCGACCAGCCGGGCCAACCGTCCGTCGCGCAAACGCTGGGCGATCACGCGCAGCGAGCTGGGCGGCGCTTGCGCGGTCCCAGGATTCATAGGTTGTCCCCCTGCTTGGCGGGCACCGGCGGGCCGGTGCCGCTGGGGAGGCATTGTACGCACAGGCAAGGCGGGGCGTGGCCCGGAATGTTTCCTAGGAGGCCGGCGCCGGCCCGGCCGGGCTGGCCGGAGGACGCCGAGGTCCCCGCGCCCCGTCGTCGCGCGGCGCGCGCGCCGGGCGACTCACCGCGATGGAACGGGCAGCCGCAGGGTCGCGCTGAAGCCGCCGCCCGGCCGGTTGGCCAGGGTCAGCTCGCCGCCATGCAGGCGGGCGGCGCGGGCGGCGATGGAGAGCCCCAGGCCGCTGCCACCGCCAGCGCGGGCGGCATCGCCGCGCAGGAAGGGCTGGCCGAGCCGGGCCAGCAACGCCGGCGGCACGCCCGGGCCCTGGTCGGTGATCCCGATCCGGAGGGTGGTCGCGTCGCGGGCCAGCTCCACGGCGAACGGCGGCCGGCCATAGCGTTCGGCGTTGTCCATCAGGTTGCCCACGGCGCGGCGCAGCAGGCTCGGGCGCACCGGGGCGGTGAGCTCCGCGGGTCCGTCCAGCTGCCAGTCGTCCGGTTGCAGGCGCAAGGCCAGCAGCTGGCCGGCAAGGGTCGCCAGATCGGTCGGCCGCAGTACCTCGTCGCGACCCTCGCGGACGAAGGCCAGGCACTGCTCGAGTGCGCCGTCGAGTTCCTCCAGGTCGGCGATCATGGCGGCACGACGAGTGGTGTCGGCGGCGTCGCCCAGTTCCAGCGCCAGCCGCAGCCGCGCCAAGGGCGTGCGCAGGTCGTGCGAGATGCCGGCAAGCATCAGTTCGCGCTCGCGGGCGGCGGCGCGCAGGCGCTCGCCGGCCTCGCCGATCGCGCCGGCGAGGCGGCGTACCTCGCGCGGGCTGCCATCCAGGCCGGGGTCGGTGGATGTGCCGGCCAGCAACGCCGGCGCCTGTACGGCAAGCCGTTCGAGCGGGCGGGTCAGCAGGCGCGCGGCGAGCCCCGCGGCGGCCAGTGCGATCAGCCCCGCGAGGGCGCTGAGCAGCAGGGCCGAGTCGAGCAGGCGAGGGCGGTAGCTGGGCGTGCGCAACACGATCCAGCGGTCCGGATCGCGCGCGCTGCGCACCCACAGTTGTGAGTCGGGCGTCTGTGTGGCGACCACCCGCGACGGGTCGCCCAACCAGCTGCCGACCGTGTGTGCCACCGCCGTCAGTGCGGGCGCGAGGCGACGCACGCTCGGCGCGGGTGGCTGCGCATCGCTGACCTGGACACCGAGCCGACGCAGCGCATCGAGCGCCTGGCGCGCCGCCGGATCCTGCGGCCGTGCCGCGAGTTCGTCGGTGGCCAGCACGGTGGCCAGTGCAAGGCGGCCGTAGCTGTCGCTCACTACCTGTCGCCCGAAGCGCCGCTGCAACGCGCCCGACAGCGCGAGCGCCAGCAGGAGCGCCGCGGCCACCAGCACCAGCACCAGCGCGAAGGTGGACGGCGCGCGCTTCATGCCGTGCGATCGTCGTCGGGTACGAACACGTAGCCCTCGCCCACACCGTCTGCAGCCAGCGCGGCTGGCGCGGATCGTCCTCCAGGCAGCGGCGCAGGCGCGAGACCATCACGTCGATGCTGCGGTCGAAGGCCTCGTGGCCGCGCCCGCGCGCCAGGGCGATCAGGCGCTCGCGGCTGAGCGTCTGGAACGGATGCGCCACCAGCGCGGCGAGCACGGCGAACTCGCCGCTGGTGAGCTTCACCGGCGTCTGGCCGTCGAGCAGCTGGCGCGTGGCCGGATCGAACACGAAGCGGCCGAAGCGCAAGGATGCCTGCCCGTTCTGCGGCGCGCCGACGGGCGCGCGCGGGCGGCGCCGCAGCACGGCGCGGATGCGCGCGACCAGCTCGCGCGGGTTGCACGGCTTGGGCAGGTAGTCGTCCGCGCCCAGTTCCAGGCCCACGATGCGGTCGACGTCATCGCCCTTGGCGGTGAGCATGATGATCGGCGTGTCCACCCCCTCGGCGCGCAGGCTGCGGCAGAGCGCCAGGCCATCGGCATCGGGCAGCATCAGGTCGAGCACGATCAGGTCCAGGTGGTGCGCGGCAAGCGCCCGGCGCATGCCGGCGGCGTTGGCGGCACCAGTGGCGCGCAGGCCCTGCTGCACGAGGTAGCGCTCGAGCAGGTCGCGCAGGCGCAGGTCGTCGTCGACGACCAGGATGTGGGCCGGGTCCATGGGCGCGGACTATCGCGTGGTGCCGGGGCAGGCGGCAAGCGGGCGGGGGGTGGATGTGTAAGCGGATGTTTCCGCGGCGGGCCCGGGCAACACCTGCTCACATCGGCGTGCCCGCGCGAAACACCTGCGGCGCGCGGCGGGCGGACGATCCGCCACACGTCCCGTCCGGACGCCCCGGCCCAAGGAGCCTGCCATGCGCCTGTCGATCGTATCGCTCGGTCTTGCCTGTCTGCTCGTCGCCCCGCCCTCGCCAGCCAGTGTCCACCATCGTGCGGCGGTGCACCGCGGCGACGGTAACGTGGTGCGCACCCACGCCAGCCTCGCCAGCGGTCCCGACGGGCGCCGTGCCTGGCACGCCGGCGGCGCCGCGCGTGATGGCGAGGGCACCCTCGTCCACGCACGCGCCGCTGGCGTGGCCGGCCCGGACGGCCACGCCGCCGCGGGGCACCACACCGTGGTGGGCGCGGACGGTACGATCACCCGCCAGGGTGGTGTCGTGGCGCAGGGGGCGAACGGGGGCACGGTGCGGGGCGGGCGCAGCGTGCAGCGCCATCCGGATGGCTCGCTGCAGGCCGGCTACGCGGTGAGCATGCAGGGCGCCGCGGGCGGCAGCATCAGCCGGAGTGGCAGCCGCACGCGCAGCGCGGACGGCGAGCGCATGGCGAGCCGCCAGACCCAGGCCAGCGGCGCGCGCGGCAGCTATGCCGGCAGCACCACCCGCGCCGACGGCACGCTCGACCACGACAGCACGATCACCGGCGCCAATGGCAATACCTATCAGGGCCAGACCCGCTTCACGCGTGGCGAGGGCCTCAGCCATACCGGCACCTGCACCGACGCGCAGGGCCGGACCTTCGAGTGCAAGTGACAGGGAGTGGACACGATGAAGCCGAATCCTTTGCGCACGGGCCTGCTGGCCGCGCTGCTGGTCTCCCTTTGCGTGCCGGCAGCGGCCGGCAGCCTGCGCGAGCGCCTCGCCCAGCGTCGCGCCGGCGCGGGCCTGCAGGCCGAGGACACCACGCCGGCGACCCTGCCGCCCGGCGTGCGCGTGTTGCGCGACGTCTCCTACGGCGGCGACCCGGCACAGCGGATGGACGTCTATCTGCCGGCACAGGGCGCGGCGCATGCGCCGGTGATCTTCATGGTGCACGGCGGGGGCTGGGCGCGGGGCGACAAGGCCATGCGCAGCGTGGTCGAGAACAAGGTCGCACGCTGGGTGCCGCGGGGCTTCGTGTTCATCTCGACCAACTACCGCATGCTGCCCGGCACACGTCCGATCGAGCAGGCGCGCGACGTGGCGCGCGCGCTGGCGGTGGCGCAGGGACGCGCCGCCGGCTGGGGCGCCGACCGCGACCGCTTCATCCTGATGGGGCACTCGGCCGGGGCGCACCTGGTGGGCCTGCTGGGGGCCGAGCCGGAGCTGGCCTTCGACCGTGGCGCCCTGCCGTGGCTGGGCACGGTATCGCTGGACAGCGCCGCGCTCGATGTGGTCGCGATCATGCAGGGCCCGCACCTGCCGCTGTACGACGCTGCGTTCGGCGACGATCCGGCGTACTGGCGCGCGGCCTCGCCGCTGCAGCAGCTGAAGACGCGCGGCGCGCCGTTCCTGGCGGTGTGCTCGACGCGACGGCGCGAGTCCTGTCCGCAGGCGCGCAACTTCGCGATGAAGGCCAACGGACTGCACATGCGCGCGCAGGTGCTGGGCGAGGACCTCTCGCACCGGCAGATCAACGAGCAACTCGGCACGCCCGGTGACTACACCGCGCAGGTGGAAACCTTCCTCGCCTCGCTCGACCCGGTGGTGGCGCGGCGGCTCAACGGCCGTCAGGGCACGGGTGGATAGACCAGGTGCGCGCCGGCGGGCCGGGCCGCCGGCGTCATCCGGGCCGGTCGGCGCGACCGTTGCCGTCGATATGGCAGGCTGCGCGGCCGGCGGCCAGCACGTAGTCGATGATGATCCGGCGGTGGCAGCGCCACCACAGCACCTCGGCGCACATCAGCGCGCAGCGCCGGTGCGCGGACAGCTCCAGCAGCTCCGCCAGCCCGGCCTGGAAGTCGCCGCCCATGGCGTAGTCGGCGTAGCGGCGGAAGCTCGCGTTCTGCCAGAAGCCGTTGGGCGAGGTGCCCGCCGGCAGGCTGCGGCCGCGGCGGCCGCCGAGCGCGGCCAGGTGCAGGTAACCGATGCCCCGCGGCTGCAGCGAGGCGGCCAGCGCCGGCCCGTCGAACTGCGGGTGGCGCCGCGAACCGGGCAGGCGCCGCACGTCGACCACGCAAGCGATGGCATGCATTTGCAGCAGCGCGACGAACGCCTCCAGCGAGTGCGTGGAGTGACCGATGCCGAAAACCGGCGGAAGCGGATCGTCTTGCATGAACGAAGCATGCACCCGTGCGTGTGGCTGTCGCGCGACGGTGTGTCGGTTCACGGGGCCATCGCCGCGGGTTCTTACGATGACCTGGCGGCATCCCCGTCGTTCATCGACGCCCGCTTCCCCGCCCATCCGATGACGAGAGTGTTCCCCCCATGCAGAACCATGACATCCGCGTGCTCAATGACCTGATCGAAACGACCATCGACAGCGCCGAAGGCTATGCCGAGGCCGCCCGCGAAACGCCCAGTCCCCGCTACAGCGTGACTTTCCACGAACGCGCCAGCGAACGCCGGCTGGTGGCCACGCGCCTGCAGCAGAAGGTGGAGGAGCTGGGTGGCACGCCCGAGGACGAGGGCAGCGTGCTCGCCTCCGCGCACCGCATGTTCACCAACCTGCGCAAGAGCCTGCATGACGACACCGCGGTCATCGACGAGGTCGAGCGCGGCGAGGACCACATCAAGCACAAGTTCGAGGACGCACTGGACGACGATGACGTCAGTCCGCCGACCCGCGCGCTGATCGCCGATACCTTTCGATCGGTGCGCGCGGGGCACGACCAGATGCGCGGCCTCAAGCGGGCTGCGCACCGTGCGCATTGAACCGGCGGCGGCTTTTTTTCGAGGGCTGAAAGGTGGCTTCTGCGGGGGCCTGGGTTAGAAGCCTGGCTGCGGTGTGGTTTCCCGCGAGCCCCGGCCCCTCAGCTCGATCCTCGTCCCGGAGGGGAGAGGAGCGAGTGCAAAGCGCCGTACTTGTCCGGCGTCAGGCCGACTTCACCTCGAAGGTCTGGCTCGTCGCCGGCTTGCCGTCGATGGCGATCTCCACCTTGTACTTGCCCGCCGGCCAGTCGTTCGGGTTGCGCAGCTTGAAGGTGGTGGTGGCCGGGCCGTCGGTGGCGATGGTCTGGCTGATCGTGGTGACGTCCTGGCCCTTGCCCTCCAGGTAGCTGAAGTGCGCGCTCAGGGTGGCGCCGGGGGTGCTGCCGGTGGTGGCGACGCTGGCGTAGATGGTGTTCTGCGAGGCGTCGAACGTCGTGGTCGGCTTGGCGATCTTGTAGCCGGCGGTGACCGCTTCGCCCATCTGCACCTGGTCGACCTTGAACACCTCATCGGTGGCCGAGGGCGCGGCGGAGGCGCTGGTGCCGGCGGTGGCCGGGGCGGCGGTGGTGCCGCTGGTCGCCGGGACCGGCGCGGTGGCGGCCGGCGCCGGAGCGGTGTGCGCGGCGGCAGGTGCCGGGGCGCTGGCGGCGGCCGGTGGCGTGGTGGCGGTCTCGTTCTCGTGCTTGCCGCAGGCGGCGAGCAGCAGCAGGCCGGCCAGGGCGACGCCGTGCAGGGCGAGCGAGCGTGCTTGGATCTTCATGGCGGTATTCCGTGCGATCGTCCGGGGCCGCGGCGCGGCCGGTCGGAAAAGGCTAGCGCCGCCGATCTGAAGCGACGATTACCGGGCGCCCGCCTGGGTGCTACTGGCGCGCCGCGCGCAGGTTGGCCGGCACGGCGGCCGGGTCGGTGCTGCGGAACGGGTTGATGTCCAGCCCGCCACGACGGGTGTAGCGCGCGTACACGCTCAGCCGCTCGGGTGCGCAGCGCGCCATCAGGTCGACGAAGATGCGTTCCACGCACTGCTCGTGGAACTCGTTGTGGGTGCGGAAGGACACCAGGTAGCGCAACAGGCCGGCCCGGTCGATCGGCGCGCCGCGGTAGGCGATCTGCACGCTGCCCCAGTCCGGCTGGCCGGTAACCGGGCAGTTCGAGCGCAGCAGGTGCGAGAGCAGGATCCCCTCCACCGGCGCGGCGTTGTGGTTGGCGCTGAGATAGCCGGCATGGGGCGGGCCGTAGTCGTCGATCTCCAGCGGCAGTTCGTCGAGCAGTTCGCCCTGGAGGTCGGTGATGGCGTGGCCCAGCGCGGAGGGGGCGGCCAGCGCGACCGTCACCGTGGCGCCGGCGGCGGCGGAGAGGTCGTGCGCCAGCGTCTCGCGCAGGGTGGCGGTATCGGTTTTCTCCTGCGAGAAGCCGTTCAGGTAAAGCTTGAAGGACTTCGACTCGATGATGTTGGGCGAGTCGGCGGGCACCCGGAACTCGGCCAACGCCACCTGCGGCTTGCCGCGCGCGTCGAGCCAGGACAGTTCGTAGGCGTTCCAGATGTCCACGCCGCTGAAAGGCAGCGGCTCGAGGACGCCGATCTCGATGCGCTTCTGCTGGCGGGGGATGGGAAACAGCAGGGACGGGTCGTAGCGGTCGGCGTAGACAGTGGCCTTGCCGAGGGGGGAATGTTCGGGGGTACTCATGGCGCCAAGTGTAGAGGCTTTGCCCCCTCTCCCCGTCGGGGAGAGGGGGCCAGAGCCGGGTCAGGCGTTGACCATCTGCATCGAGGGGCCGGCATAGCGCGCGCCTGCGGCCGCGTTGGGCGGGAAGACCGCATCGATCGCCGCGCGCTCGGTGGTGGAAAGCTGCACGTCCAGCGCGCCCAGGTTTTCGTCCAGCCGCGAGCGGTGGCGGGTGCCGGGGATGGCCAGCACCTCCTCGCCCTGCGCCAGCACCCAGGCCAGCGCCAGTTGCGCGGGCGAGCAGCCCTTGTCGGCGGCCAGCTGCTTCACCTCGTCGACCAGCGCCAGGTTGCGCGCGAAGTTCTCGCCCTGGAAACGCGGGTTTTGACGGCGGAAGTCGTCCGCCTCGAAGTCGTCCGGCGAGCGGATGGCGCCGGTGAGGAAACCGCGGCCCAGCGGCGAGTAGGCGACCAGCGCCACGCCGAGCCGGCGGCAGGCGGCGAGCATGCCGTTCTCCTCCGGGTCGCGCGTCCACAGCGAGAACTCGCTCTGCAGCGCTGCGATCGGATGGACGGTGCAGGCGCGCGTCAGCGTCTGTCCGGAAGCCTCCGACAGGCCCAGGTAGCGGACCTTGCCGGCCTTGACCAGCTCGGCCATGGCACCGACGGTCTCCTCGATCGGCACGGACGGGTCGACGCGGTGCTGGTAGTAGAGGTCGATCGTCTCGATGCCCAGGCGCTTGAGGCTGCCTTCGCAGGCGGCGCGCACGTACTCCGGCCGGCCACTGACGCCGCGCGACTGCGGGTTGGCCGGGTCACGCACGATGCCGAACTTGGTGGCGACGAATGCCTGCTCGCGGCGCCCCTTGATGGCGCGGCCGACCAGCTCTTCGTTGGTGTGCGGCCCGTACATGTCGGCGGTGTCCAGCAGTGTGACGCCGCGGTCGAGCGCGTGGTGGATGGTGGCGATCGATTCGGCATCGTCGTGCGCGCCGTAGAAGTCGCTCATGCCCATGCAGCCGAGGCCGAGGGCGGAAACCTGCGGGCCGTTGCGGCCGAGCGTGCGCGTTTGCATAGGGTGTACTCCTCGAAAAGTGGCGAACCTGCGCCGTGGAAGGTATGCGCATCGTGCGCGCCGGCGGCGCATCGATAAATGCTCAATAATCACCAACACCTTTCAAGCAGGATCAACAATGGACCGTCTGCACGCCATGCGCCTGTACGCCCGCATCGTCGAGCTGGGCAGCTTCACCGCGGCGGCCGACGACCTGGCGCTGCCGCGCGCCACCGTCACCCACACCATCAAGGCGCTCGAGTCGCGGCTGGGCGCGCAGCTGCTGCAGCGGACCACGCGCCGCGTACGCGTGACCAGCGAGGGCCAGACCTACTACCAGCATTGCGTGCGCCTGCTGGCCGACGTGGACGAGGTGGAAACCAACTTCCGCGAGGCCTCGGTCGTGCCGCGCGGCCGGCTGCGGGTGGACCTGTCGGCGGCGCTGGCGCGGCTGATGGTGATCCCGGCGCTGCCCGAGTTCCTCGCCCGCTTTCCGCAGATCGAGCTGGACCTGGGCACCGGCGACCGCTTCGTCGATCTGGTGCGCGAGGGCGTCGACTGCGCGCTGCGCGTGGGCGACCCGGGCGACACCGGCATGGTCGGCCGGCGGATCGCCATGCTGCCGCAGATCACCGTGGCCAGCGCCGGCTACCTGCGCCGGCACGGCAAGCCGAAGACGCTGGCCGAGCTCCAGCAAGGGCACTACGCGGTGCATTGGGCCTCGCCGACCACGCGCCGGCCCGAGCCGCTGGAGTTCGTGGTCGGCCGGCGGCGGCGCGAGTTGCGGCTGCCCGGGCGGATCACGGTCAACGGTGCCGATGCGTATCTCGCCTGCTGCCGGGCGGGGCTGGGCATCGCGCAGTTCTCGCACTACCGCATCGCCGACGAGCTGGCCGACGGGCGCATGTGCGAATTGCTGCCGCAGACCCGGCCACCGGCGCTGCCGATGACCGTGCTCTATCCGCCGCAGAAACAGATGCCGGCGCGGCTGCGCGTGTTCATCGACTGGCTGGTCGAACGGGCCGCCGCGCAGTTCGGTCGCCCGCGCTAGCGGGTCGCCGGCTCTGCCGCCGTGCCGTGGCTGCCGCCGTGCGCCTGCCTGGGATCCAGCACGAGCGGGCCGGTGGCCACGCCCCATGGCTTGCCGCCGACCTTGACCGCCGTGCGCGTGCGCATGCCATCGACCTCGACCACCGACACCGTGTCGGACGGCCCGTCTGCGGTGAACAGCCGCTTGCCGTCGGCGGACAGCGCCAGTCCCCACGGCCGCTCGCCCACGCGCGCAGCGGCACGCACCCGGCCCTGCGCCAGGTCCACCGCCAGCACGCTTCCGCCGTGGCCGGTGGTGACGAACGCGGTACCGCCATCGGGCGACAGGACCAGCCCCATCGGCCGGGTGCCGGCGCCCGGCAGCTTGATCACGCGCTCGACCTTGCCGTCGGGCACGGTCACCACGCTCAGCGTGGCGTCGGTTTCGGAAGGGACGTAGAGCCGGCGGCTGTCGGCAGCGAAACGGCAATTGCGCGGTCGGCCACCGACCTTGACCGTGTGTACGACGGTGTTCGTGAGCGCACGGATCAGTGCCACGGTGCCGGCGGTCTCGGAGGTGGCGCAGACCCATCGCTGGTCCGGACTGGTGCCGACGCCCTCCGGTTCGCCACCGACGGCGAGCGTGCGCACGATGTGGCCGGAGTCGACGTCGAACACCGCCAGCTTGCCGGAGTCCTCGCTGGCCACGTACAGGTGCGCGCCGTCCCGGCTCAGCGCCAGTTGCTCCGGATCGGACACCCCGCGCAGCGTGCGCACCACCTTGCCCCGGGCGAGGTCGACCACGCCGATGCCGTCGGCGGCGTGGTCCGGTGGCGGCAGCTTGCTCTCGTCCACGCCGGGGCCGGCGACGGGCGAGCCGCTCAGCGCCACGAACAGCAGGCGCTGGTCGGGCGACAGCTGCAGGCCGCGCGGACGCTTGCCGAGCGGGATGGTGTCGACCACCTGGAGCGTCCGCGCATCGATCACGCTGAGCGTGCCGTCCGCCTCGTTGGTGGCGTAGATGGCCTGGCGCGGATGGGTGATGGCCTGGGCGGCCGCGATGGGCAGCAGCCCGGCGAGCAGGGCGAGGAGGCGACGGGTCGATGGCATGCGGGGTATCCGGTGGCTGTATTCGAAGCGCTGTGGGGCTGCGGCGCGTGGCCTGCGGGACGGTCCCCGCACGCCCCAGCGGGTGATCAGTAGCCCTGGGCGGGCGGGGCGGTGCCGATCTTCTGGCCGTTGCGCCAGGTGTTCGGGCACAGCGGGTGGGTGTAGACCGAGGCGCCGTCCTTGCTGCTGTAGGTGATGTCGTCGACGGTGGCGCCGCCGGGCGGGTCGAGCCTGGCCGCGTGGCGGATGCGCTTGGCGATCTCGTGGTCGGCGCAGGGCGTGTCGCCGGACAGGCCCAGGCCGCCGACCTTGGTCTTGCCGCGGTACAGCGGCAGGCCGCCGCCGAAGGTGATCACGCCGCCGCAGACCTTGCCGACCGCCTTGCTGGTGTCGGGCGCCTCCAGGCACTGCGGGTTGAACGGATCGCCGGCCCCGGCGCCCCACAGCGAGCGGCCCGGCTGGCTCATGGTGTACAGCCGCGCGGTCGACATCGGTGTCTTGTCGCTGCTGAACGCGTTGGCGGTGAACGCCTTGGCCATCGCGATGCCCTTGGAGCCGGGCCAGGGCATGGTCGGATCCGGATCGGTCTCGGTGATCGCGCACAGGCGGCCCTCGCGATCGACCACCACCGCCCACTCGTGGCGCCCGCCGGCGAGCCCGCCGACCTCGGCCTCGGCCGGCACCTGGTTGAGCCATTGCTTGAGCTGGGTCGCGTCGGGCAGGTCCTTGCAGCTGCTGGGGCCGCCCTGGCCGGGCATGGCCACGCCGCCGGCGGCGCCGGCCTGGGTGGTGCCCTTGCCCGAGGGCGGGGCGGCGGCGGTCGAGTCGTTGTCGTGGCTGCAGGCGGCCAGTCCGAGCACCAGGATCAGGGCGGCGGCAAGAGGGGTCGGGCGGGTCATGGCAACCTCCACGGTCATTTGAGGCTTTGCAGATAGGTGGTCAGGTCGCGCAGCTGCGCGCCGGTGAGCTTGTCGATGTCCGGCATCCGCGCGCCCGGCTTGAGCGACTGCGCGTGCACGATCCACGCCTCCAGGTTGGCGGTGTCGTTGACCAGCGAGCCGCCGGCAATGCGGGTGCGGCTGCCCACGTGGGTCAGGTCCGGGCCGACCTGTCCCTGCGCGGGGGTGCCGCGGATGGTGTGGCAGGCCGCGCACGGTGCCGCCATGAACACGGCGTAGCCGCGGCGCGCGGCGGGCGTGCGCGGCGGCGCCGCGCCGGCCATTTGCGCGGCACGCCAGCGCGCGTAGTCGGCCGGCGTGTCGGCAAACACGCGCAGCCGCATGTGCGCGTGCTGGGCGCCGCAGAACTCGGCGCACTCGCCCTCGTAGACGCCCGGGCGATCGGCCTGGAGGCGGATGTGGTTGTCCAGCCCGGGCACCAGGTCGACCTTGCCGTGCAACTTGGGTACCCAGAACGAATGGATCACGTCGCGGGTGACCAGCTCGATGGTGACCGGCTTGCCGACCGGGATATGCAGCTCGCTCGGCACATGGAATTGCCCCGCGGGCCCCTGGTCGGTGTACACGGCGTCGAACCACCACTGGCGGCCCTCCACCCGGATGTCCGCGGCGCTCGAGTGCGATCCCATCGGGAACTGGCCCAGCGTGTGCAGCGTGAAGACGAACATCGCGCCGAGCACCGCCACCGGCACGATCAGGCCACCGACCAGGATCCAGCCGATGCCCTGGGGTGCGGTATCGATCGGCGCGTGCTCGCTGAAGCTGCCGCGCCGTCGCGCGATCACCACCACCAGCAGGATCCACACGATCACGGTGACCGCGCTGAAGGCGATCAGCGCGGTCCAGCCCAGCTCGGCCAGGCGACGGGCGGCCGGGCCTTCGGGGAACAGGAAATCCTGCGGCGCGCCACAGCCGCCGAGCAACAGGGCAAGTGCGGCGGCGCCGGATGCGCGCAGGGGGCGATGGCGGACGCGATCCATGCGTTCAGTGCTCCTCGGGCGGGTCGGGTTCGGCCGGGGTGCGCAGCGAGTGGATGTAGGCGACCAGCTTCCATGCCTGGTCGTCCGTGATGCGGGTGCCCCATGCGGGCATGCCGTGCGCGCGGCCCTGGGTGATCGAGTCGAAGATGTCGCCCGCGCCGTGGCCGTAGATCCAGTCCTGGTCGCGCAGGCTCGGACCCATGCCGCCGCCGGCGCGGCCGCCGTGGCAGCCGCTGCAGTTGTACTGGACGAACAGCTTGCGTCCTTCCTGCAGGGCGACCGGGTCGCTGTCGTAGGGGCCGGCATAGCGCTCGGGCGAGGTGCCGGGACCGGGGACCGGGCCGGTAGGCGCCTGTGGCGCGGTGCCGACCGCCTGGTCGCCGCCCTCCTGGTCCCGGTTGTGGCAGCCGGCCAGCACGGTGCCTGCCAGGCACAGCGCGGCGAGCAGCCAGACGTGCCGTGGTGCGTGCATCGGTCAGGGCCCTCCGTCGTTGCTCTGCACGGGCAGCCGCGGCACGCCGAAGCGGTCCAGCACCCGGTCGATGTCGGCGTGGCGACGGGCGATGAAGCCGTCGAGCGTGCGCTGCATGGCGGCATCGTCCTTGCGCACGCCCATCGCGATCGCGTAGCTCATCGCCAGTGCGGGGTCGTTCTCGCCCTGCACCGGCTGCATCGCCAGCGGCCGTGGTTCGTGCTGTACGAAGTAGCCGGCCAGCGGGCCCCAGGCGATCGCCACGTCGATCTGCCCGTCGTCCACCGCGTCGATCAGCGAGCGGGTCGGCTCCGGCTTCGAATAGTCACCGTAGATGCTGTAGCCGCGGATGTTGTCGATCACGCCACGGCGCGCCAGCGCGATGGCCGGCGGGACGTTGGCGTAGTCGTCGCCGATTGCGTGGACGCCGATGCGCAGCGTGCGCAGGCGCGGGTCGGCGATGTCGTCGATGTCCAGGTGGTCGGCGCGGCGGGTAATGAACACGTAGCTGGAGCGGTAGTACGGCCGCGTGGTGCGTACCAGGCCGTAGTGGTCGGGCACCCCGATCACCACGTCGCAGCGGTGCGCCTTGAGCGTCTGGCGGATGAAGCCGCGCCGCTGCGGCCACCAGGCGTAGGCGAGCGGGCGCTGCAGGTCGTCGGCCAGCAGCCGCGCGATCGCATTCTCGAAGCCCTGGCCGGCGTCGTTGGAGAAGGGCATGTTGTTGGGGTCGGCGCACACCCGCAGCGGCGCGGGCGAGGCGGCCGGGCGATCCACCACCGCCGCGGGCGCGCCGGCCGCCAGGCCGATCGCCAGTACCGCCACGGCAGCGCGCAGGCGCTCAGAAACCGAATACATAGACGACGTCTCCCGGGCCGGTGTACTGCTTGATCTTCTTCATCGCGCCGACCACGCCCAGGCCGGCGGTCGGGTCGTCGGCGGAGACCGACGGGAAGGCCACCGCCCCCATCCAGCCGCCGACGCCGGCGTAGACCACCACGTACTGGTGGTGGTCCGGGCCGAGGAAGGTGATCGGGTCGCCGACGATGCCGGAGGCCACCTTGCTCTTCCACAGCTCGGCGCCGGAGCGCGCGTCGACCGCCTTGAACCAGCCGTCCATGGTGCCGAAGAAGACCAGGTCGCCGCCGGTGGCGAGCACGCCGCTGTAGATCGGCAGGTCGCGCTCGCGGATGCTCCACACCGGCTTGGCGTGCGCCACGTCCCAGGCGACCAGTTCGCCCTGGTAGCCGCCCGGCCCCGGATACATGTGCACGTCGGCGCCGAGGTAGGGCGTGCCGGCGATGTAGTTGGCCTCGATCCCGGCGTAGTCCATGCAGGTGTTGTGCGCCGGGATGTAGAGCAGTCCGGTCCGGGGCGAGAAGGCAGAGGGGATGAAGTCCTTGGCGCCGGTCGAGGAGGGGCAGATGAAGCGGGTGTTGGTGCCATAGTGCGTGCGCTTTTCGGGGTTCTCCTTCGCCTTGCCGGTCTTCAGGTCATAGCCGTCGGCCCAGTTGGTCGGCTCGAACTTCTGCGCCGAGAGCAGCTCGCCGGTGATGCGGTCGAGCACGAACACGAAGCCGGTACGGCCGGGATGGATCAGCAGCTTGCGCATGCGCCCGCCCCACTCCATGTCGACCAGCACGTTCTCCATGATCTCGTCGTAGTCCCAGGCGTCGTGCTCGGAGATCTGCCAGGCCCATTTCGCCTGGCCGGTGTCGGCATCGCGGGCGATGATCGAGGAGGACCACTTGTTGTCGCCGGGCCGCACGTCCGGATTCCACACGCCCGGATTGCCGGTGCCGTAATAGATCAGGTTGCTTTCCGGATCGTAGGAAACCCAGCCCCACACGGTGCCCCCGCCGAGCTTCCACTGGTTGGGCGGCCAGGTGGTCTTGCCCAGGTCCTTGCCCTGGTCCTTCTTGTAGTAGGGATGGAAGTCGGGACCGATCAGCACGTCCTTGTCGGGTCCGGAGTTGTACGCCTTCCACACCGGCTTGCCGGTCTTCACGTCCAGCGCCTGGATCCAGCCGCGCACGCCCAGCTCGCCGCCGGAGTTGCCGACGATCACCTTGTCCTTGACCACCAGCGGCGCCATGGTGATCGTCTCGCCGACATTGATGTCGCCGAGCTTCGCGCGCCACACCTCATGGCCGGAGATCGCATCGACCGCGACGGTCTGGCCGTCCAGCGTGTTGTAGATGATCTTGCCGTCGGCGTACGAGGCGCCGCGGTTGACCACGTCGCAGCAGGCGATGCCGACCGATTTGGGGTTCGGGTGCGGCTGGTAGATCCACAGCAGCGCGCCGCCCGGCTTGGTCAGGTCCACCGCGATCAGGTTGTTGGGGAAGGGCGTGACGATGTACATCACGTGGCCGACCACCAGCGGCTGGCCCTCGTGGCCGTGCGGGATGCCGGTGGCGAGCGTGCTCTTGACCACCAGCTTGGAGACGTTGGCGGTGTTGATCTGGTCCAGCGGGCTGTAGCGGGTGTTGGCCAGGTCGCCGGCGGGCAGCTTCCATTCGCCGTCGGGCAGTGGCGAAATCGTGCGGATCTTCGGCGGCGGGCTGGTGACGGTGCCGCCGGTGTGCCACTCCATCGGCAGCTCCTTGTCCTTTTCCGCGGCGGTCTTGCTCCGCTCGGGGTGGCGGCTGGTGTGCTGCCGGTCCGGTTGCTTGTCCTGCTGTGCCGCGTGCACGGGTACGCCTGCCAGCAGGGCAAGCAGGCCGGCGGCGAGCGCCATGTCGCGTACGGGACTCATCTTCACCTCAGCGTGGATAGGTAGGCGGCGATGTCGCGCGCCTCGTCGGGTTTCAGGCCGAGCCTGGGCATTGCCGTGCCCGGCTCCACCGCAGGCGGGTCGAGCAGCCAGCGCTGCAGGTTGGCCGGCGTGTTGGGCAGTTCCCCGGCGATGAAGCTGCGGCGCGAGAACCAGTACAGCGGCGGCGCCACCTCGCCGTGGGCGCCGTAGACGCCGGGAATGGTGTGGCAGCTGCCGCAGTTGTACTGGCGGATCAGGCGCTGCCCGCGCGCGGGGTTGCCCTGGAGGCCGAGCGTCGGCGTGCCGGTATCGCGCCCACCCTCGCAGGCGCTCAGGAGCGGCAGCAGCAGCAGGGCGAGCAGCGCGCGCTTCATCGCATGTTCTCGCAAGGGGTCAGCATCACCGTGCCCAGCCCACCCCAGATGAGCGCGGCGATGACGATCAGCGCGACGACCATGCCGATCATCCCCAGGTAGCGGTCGACCAGCACCGCCAGCACCGGGTCGAGCACGCGCGCGCGACGCCAGCAGGCGAGGCTGGCGAGGAAGGCGATGACGGTGACCAGGATCAGCACGAGGTGGATCGCCACCAGCCACCCGGTCGGCTGGCCGTGGAAGTGCCGGTTGGCGATGTAGGTGCTGCACGGGGCGCTGGCGAAGTACCAGCCGAGCATCTCCTGCAGCGCCCAGGCGGCAGGCGCGCCGAGCACGCCGAACCAGAGCAGGGCGCGCGACGGTTGTCCGGGCAGCACGCGGCTCATCTGGCCAGCTCCAGGTGCGGCAGCACGTACAGCAGCGCGACGATGAACACCCACACCAGGTCGACGAAGTGCCAGTACATGCCGGCGTTGTGCAGCGCCTTGTAGGGCGGCCGGTCGGTGTGCTCCGGGCGCGGCAGGAACAGCGTGAACAGCAGGAAGGCCATGCCGGTCATCACGTGCACCGCGTGGATCGAGGTGATCGTGTAGAACACCGACGCATAGGCGTCGTCCCACGGCTTGAGGGTCCTGAGGTGGTCGCGGTACTCGAACACCTGGATGGTGATGAACAGCGCGCCAAGGCACAGCGTGAGCGCCACCAGCACGCGCGCGGCGAACGCGTGCCCGCGCTTGCCCAACTGCTCGCCGGTGTAGAGCACGCCGGAGCTGGCCAGCAGCGTGGCCAGCATCCACAGCGCCTTGGGCAGCTTCGGCGGATCGTCCATCGGCCAGTGCGGCTGTCCCGCGCCAAGGTAGAAGTAGCCGAAGAACATCGCCACGAAGAGCATCGCTTCGGTGAGGATGAACAGGAACATCGCGCGGGTGCCGCGCTTCTGGTCCCACGGCAGCCCGGCGACCCGGACGTACTCGACCGGCAGCGACTGCGGCTCCTCGCCGGCCTGGACCACCAGCTCGCTCATGCGTGCTTCTCCGCTTCGGGCCACAGCCAGGCGGCGGTGGTGAGCAGGCACAGCCCGACCACCACCAGCGCGATCACCAGCGTCTTGAGCAGGACGGCGGTGAACACGCCAGTCAGCAGCAGCGCCAGCAGCAACGGCATCAGGGTGTCCTCCGGCATCTTGCTCAGTGCGACCGGCGCGGCATCCAGCGCGGTGGTCGCGACGGTGCAGCGCACGTGGTCGAGGCGACGCTCGTCGTACGGATCGGCGAATTCGTCGTGCTCGTCCCACAGCGGGTGGCGGCTGGCCACGGTGGGGATGCGCTCGAAGGCATACACCGGCGGCGGCGAGGGCATCGACCACTCCAGCCCGTCCGAGGCCCACGGGTTGGGGCCGGCCGGCGCACCGCGGCGGATGCTCACCAGGATGTTGACGATGCTCACCAGCAGGCCGAACGCAAGCAGGTACGCACCGATCGTCACGATCAGGTTGACCACGCTCCAGCCCATCCCGGCCGGGTAGGTGTAGATGCGCCGCGGCATGCCCATCAGGCCGAGGATGTGCATCGGCAGGAAGCCCAGGTTGAAGCCGACGAACATCAGCCAGAAGCTCCACTGGCCGGCGCGCTCGTTCATCAGCCGGCCGGTCATCTTGGGCAGCCAGTAGTAGAAGGCCGCCATCACCGGGAACAGGTTGGTGCCGATCAGCACGTAGTGGATGTGCGCGACGACGAAGTAGGTGTCGGTCAGCTGCCAGTCGAACGGAATGAAGCCGGTGATCACGCCATTGAGGCCGCCGATGATGAACACCGCGATGAAACCCACCGCGAAGCGCGTGGCGGTAGTGATCACCAGCCGGCCGTGCCAGAGCGTGGCCAGCCAGGCGAACACCTGGATCGTGCTGAACACCGAGATCGTCATGCTCGCCGCAGCGAAGAAGCTCATCGCGACCTGGCTCATGCCGGTGGCGAACATGTGGTGCACCCACACGCCCATGCCGATCACGCCGGTCATCACCGTGGCCAGCGCCACGTAGTTGTAGCCGGCGATCGGGCGCCGGGCCATCACCGGGATGATCATCGAGATCATCCCGGTCGCCGGCAGGAAGATCACGTACACCCACGGGTGGCCGAAGAACCAGAAGAAGTGCTGCCACAGCAGCGGCGAGCCGCCGCGCGCGGCGTCGAAGAAGTGGAAGCCCCAGTTGCGCTCCAGCTCCAGCGCGATGCAGGCGGCGGTGAGCGAGGGCAGCGCCAGCACCGACAGCATCGAGGTGGTGCCGGTCGAGTACATGAACAGCGGCATCCGGCTGAGCGTCATGCCGGGCGCGCGCAGGCGGAAGATGGTGACCAGGAAGTTGACCGCGCCGACCGTGGTCGAGATGGTCAGGAAGATCAGCGCCAGCGCGTAGAAGTCCATGCCCAGCGCGGGCGAGAACGGCTTGTCGGTGTACGGCGCATAGGCGAACCAGCCGGCGTGCGGCGCCTGGCCGATGACCATGCCGCCGTAGAGGAAGATGCCGGAGAACAGGAACGTCCAGTAGCTGAAGGCGTTCAGCCGCGGCAGCGCCATGTCGCGCGAGCCGAGCATCAGCGGCACCAGGTAGTTGCCGAAACCGGACAGGATCGGCGCGGCGTACCAGAAGATCAGCGTCACCCCGTGCATGGTGAACAGCTGGTTGTACGCCTCCGGCGAGAACAACTGCATGTTTGCGCGGCTGAGCTGCAGGCGCATGAACAGCGCTTCGATCCCGCCGACCAGCAGGAACGCCATGGCAGTGACCAGGTAACGCTTGCCGATGGTCTTGTGGTCGACCGACGACAGTTTGCCGTACAGGGTGTGCGGCGTTTCCCAGAGCTTTTCCAGACGCGAGTGCACCACCTCGTGCATGCCGACCGCCTCCCCGCGATCCGGTTTCCCCCTGCAGGACTCCATCCAACATAAGCGGCCGTTCATAAACGGCGCGCGTTCTTGGCGTCAGGGAAAAGTCGGCGTGCGGCCGTCCATCGCAAGAACCTGCGATGAGCGGTCGTGGCGGCAGGGGCCGGCGTACCGGCCCGGGATCAACCGCGCGGCAGGCCGTGCCGGGGTGTGGCGGTACCGAGACTTTGCGCGGTCAACGGTGCGCCGGCGGCGGCGAGTGCGGCCCGCTGTTCGGCCAGCGGCAGGCGCAGCATCGCGTCCTCCAGGGCGGCGAGCCTGCAAAAGGGTTCGAGCGCGAGCACGCGCGCCACGTACGCGGCGCTGCGAGGCCAGCGCTCGGCATCGATGTGGAAGCGGGCAAAGCTGGCCGTGCGGAACATGCAGGCGATGGCGATGTCGGCGATCGACAACGCCTGGAACAGGAAGCCGCGGGTCGGGAGCTCGCCTTCCAGATAATCCAGTGCACGCGGAATGTGCATCGCCAGGGCCTCCTGCACCACGCCCTCGTCGGGGGTCTCGCCGAACACGTGGCGGCGGATCGCCTTCTGGTAGAAGAATCGCCAGATCAGCGCGTCGGCCAGCGCGGTGTCGGCGTATTCCTCCAGCCAGCGCGCCCGCGCACGATCGACCGGATCGGTCGGGTACAGCGCCGGCTGCGGATGGGTGTCCTCCAGGTACTGGCAGATCACCGAGGAATCGTTGAAGACCCGTTCGCCTTCCAGCAGCACGGGGATACGGCGCAGGGGACTGATGCGCTCGAAGGCGTCGTTGCCGACGAACGGCGCGATCGGGTCGACCGTGTAGTCCAGCCCCTTCAGCTCCATGCACACCAGTACCTTGCGCACGTAGGGCGAGACGTAGTTGCCGATCACGGTAAGGGCCATGGCGCGCTCCGGACGGGAAGGCGCGAGCGTGCCGGTGCCCGCCCATGCCGTCAACGCCCCCACTAATGGCATGGGTGCCATGACTTTAGGCACGGTAGGATCGACCGGCTCGCAGTACTCAAAGGGGAACACGATGGGATCGATGATCGGCAGCCCGCGCCTGGCCGGCGCGCTGGCACTGGCCCTGGTGGCCACCGGCGCACTGGCGCAGGGCCACACGCTGACCAGGGACGACTATGCACGCGCGGAGCGCTACCTGGGTCCCAACTCGGCGCCGCTGGTCGACCACGCGATCCAGCGCGTGACCTGGCTGGACGATGGCCACTTCTGGTATGTCGATCACGATGCCAGGGGCGACCACTATCGCGTGATGGACGCGGCCACCGGCAAGGCGTCCGACGCGTTCGACCAGCCCCGCCTCGCCGCCGCGCTGGGCAAGGCCCTGGCCAGGCCGTTCAAGGCCGACAAGCTCGGCATCCGCGAATACGTGGTCGCGGCCGATGGCCGTCTGGACGTCCAGGTGAAAGGCACGCACTACCTCTGCGACCTCAAGCCGGCACAGGGCGAATGCGTGGTGAAGAAGGTCGGCAAGGAGCCGGGCGTGCTCTCGCCGGACAAGAAGAGCGAGGCCTTCATCCGCGACTGGAACCTGTGGCTGCGCGATGTGGCCACCGGCAAGGAAACGCAGCTGACCACCGACGGCGTGGAGAACTTCGGCTACGCCACCGACAACGCGGGCTGGAAGCACACCGACAACGCCATCCTGGTGTGGTCGCCCGACTCGAAGAAGATCGCCACCTTCCAGCAGGACCAGCGCAAGACCGGTGACATGTACCTGCTCAAGACGCAGGTCGGCCACGACGAGCTGCTGCACTGGAAGGGCCCGCTGGCCGGCGACAAGGACGTGACCATGATCGAGCGCGTCGTCATCGACGTGCCGTCGAAAGAGGTCGTGCGCCTCAGGATGCCGCCGGACCAGCACCGCTCGACTTTGTGTGACGACGTCAGCTGCGGCCCCGCGGGCGGCTGGGACGACGTCAAGTGGGCGGGCGACGGCAGGACACTGGCCTTCGTCTCCACCTCGCGTTACCACAAGCACGAATGGTTCCGCATCGCCGATGCGGACACCGGCGCGGTGCGCACGGTGTTCGAGGAGCAGGTGCCGACCTACTACGAGAGCGGCAATGGCCAGGTCAACTGGTTCTACCTGCCCGCAAGCCACGAGGCGATCTGGTTCTCCGAGCGCAACAACTGGGGCAACCTGTACCTGTACGACCTCGACACCGGCAAGCTCAAGCATGCGATCACCGCCGGCAACGGCAATGTCACCGAAGTCCTCAAGGTCGACCCGAAGACGCGTACCGTGTGGTTTCGTGCCGTCGGCCGCGTGCCGGGCGTGAACCCCTACTACCAGCAGTTCTTCAAGGTGGGCCTGGATGGCGGGAAGCCGGTGCTGCTGACGCCGGAGGCGGCCAACCACGAGATCACGCTTTCGCCGGACGGCCACGCGTTCGTCGACACATACTCGACGCCGACCGCGCCGCCGGTGACCGTACTGCGTGACAGCGGTGACGGGCACACGCTCGCCACCGTCGCCCGGGCCGACATCAGCCGCCTGCGTGCGGCCGGCTGGGTGCCGCCGATACCGGTCACGGTGAAGGCGCGCGACGGCAAGACCGACCTGTACGGAATGCTGTTCAAGCCGAGCCACTTCGACCCGCACAAGAAATATCCGATCGTCGATTACATCTATCCCGGTCCGCAGACCGGTTCGGTGCGCGGGCGCAGCTTCCTCGCCGCGCGGGGCGACAACCAGGCACTGGCCGAGCTGGGCTTCATCGTGGTGGCGATCGACGGCATGGGCACGCCGTGGCGCTCCAAGGCGTTCCACGACGCGTACTACGGCAACATGGGCGACAACACGCTGCCCGACCAGGTCATCGCCATCAAGGAACTGGCCAAACGTTACCCCTGGATCGATCTCGGCCGCGTCGGCATCTGGGGCCATTCGGGCGGCGGCAACGCCACGGCCGACGCGATGTTCCGCTATCCCGATTTCTTCAAGGTCGGCTGGTCCGAGAGCGGCAACCACGACAACCGCAACTACGAGGACGATTGGGCCGAGAAGTACCAGGGTCCGCTGGTCACCCGCAAGGACGGCACCACCAACTACGACGACCAGGCCAACCAGAACCACGCGGCCAACCTCAAGGGCAGGCTGATGCTGGTGCACGGCACGATCGACGACAACGTGCCGCCGTCCAACACGCTGCTGGTCGCCGATGCGCTGATCAAGGCGAACAAGGACTTCGACCTGTTGATGGTTCCGAACGTGCACCATGGCTACGGCCAGGAGAAGGGTGCCTACGCGATGCGCCGGCGCTGGGACTACTTCGTGACCCACCTGGCGGGAGACACGCCGCCGAAGGAGTTCCGGATCACGGTGCCGAAGGACTGAAGGTCCCGGTTCCGGCTGCGGCCGGCGGTGTTGCGGTCGCGGCCGGGGCCGTCCCTGCAGGAGCGCACCCTTGCGCGACAGCGTTCATCCCGGTCGCGCAAGGGTGGGCCTGGCCCGTTGGCGGGCCTAGGCCGCCGATGCCGGGATCGCGGCCGGCGCCAGGTCGAACAGCGCCGGTGCGGCGCCCGGGCAGCGGGGGAGGCCGTCGATGGAGGCGCCATCGCGCGCCGCCAGGGCGGCGATCGCGGCGGCGACGTCGCGCAATAATGCGAGGTTGGTCTTCAATCGTGTTCGCACGCCTGCATCGTCCAGCGGCGCGTGCATGCCTTCGTTGAGTTCACGGAACCAGTCCAGCCGGCGCTGGTCGAGCATCACCGCGGGCCTTCCGGCGGGCGCCGTGGCGTGCCAGTCGCGGAACAGCGCCTGCACGCGTTCGTTGAGCTGCTGCGCCTCCGCCAGCGCTGGTCCCAGTTCGGCGAACAGTGCGGTATCGGCCAGCCGGCGCTGGAACACCAGCTGGCACAGCACGCCCCAGTAGAACGCCTGGTCCCAGACGATCTTGCAGGCCATCACCGCGGCGTTGCCGAACAGCGGGTACTGCTCGCGGAAGATCGCCAGCATGCTGGCATAGAAGGACTGGTAGAGCCGCTCGCTCTGCCGCACGCGCGGGCCCAGCGGCAGGCCGGCCCGGTCGGCCCGGACCAGCTCGCAGATGAAGGTGTTGGCCAGCGCGATGAAGTCACTGCCGGGGGAATAGAACGGGTCGAGGAAGGCACCGGCCTCGCCCGTGAGCGCCCAGCGATCGGCGCTGAACATCTGCTTGCAGCCGTGCGAGTAGCCGCGCAGGAAGCGGAAGTCGAGCAGTGCGTCGCGATGGCGCGCCACCTCGCGGGCGACCTGCGGCTGGTGGCGGGCCAGCCATGCCAGCGCCCGGTCGAAGTCGCGATAGCTCTCCAGCGGGTGCATCGCCGCGTCGGCCACGATGCCCACCGAGTGCGCGCCCGAAGCCAGCGGGATCAGCCACACCCAGTAGCCCGGCCCGCACAGGTGGTTGGTCGAGCGCCAGCGCTCGGGTGGCCGGCAGCGGCTGCGCCACGCGGCGTCCTCGCACCAGTCGTCGATGCCGAGGCGGGCGTCCAGCCGGAACCAGGCCGCATTGGCGTGGTGGCCGTCGTCGCGGGTGAGGCCGAAGCGCCGGCGCAGCAACGCCGCGCGGCCGGAGGCATCCAGCAGCCAGCGCGCCTGCAGCTGGTGCCGCCGGCCCTCGCCATCCGTGTAGCGCACCGCGTGCGGTGCGCCGTCCCGGCCGACATCGAACTGGCGCACCGTCACGCCGGTACGCAGGTCCACGCCGCGGCGCCGGGCCTCCTCGCCCAGGAAGGTCTCGAACAGACCGCGGTCGAGCTGGTAGCTGGGCGCGGGAAACGCCTCGCTCGGGCCTAGTTCGGTCGCCTGGCCGATGTCCGTGCAGCCGTCGGAAAAGAAGTAGCGCAGGCCGAACTTGAAGATCTGCTCGCGGTGCAGGTACTCGCGCAGCCCGAGCGTTTCGCGGAAGTAGTGCGCGCCGATGTCGACCGTCGACTCGCCCACCTTGTGCGCCGCCGGGGGCAGCGGATGCCGCTGGCGCTCGAGCACCACGACATCCAGGTCCGGAAACTCGCCGCGCAGCTGCAGTGCCAGGCACAGCCCGGCCAGGCCGCCGCCCAGGATGACGGCGTCGTGCACGACGTTGGCTTCGGACATGCGGCCCCCCCTGCGGTTGATGTGCCCGGCAGGCCGCCCCCCGGCGGCCGGTCCGCGTCAGCGACTGGCGCGTGCCGGTTCGCCCGTTTCGATCGCGAGCAGGCCCTCGTCGTCGATCACGACCGGCGGCGTGTCGTGCGAGCGGCGGTAACTGTCCACGATGCGTCCGTAGTGCACGACACGGCCGAAGGTATAGGCGGTGATGCGCACCACGTCGCGGACCGGGCTGAAATGACTGAGCCGGAAGCTGCCGTGGTAGCGCGAGGCGATCGGCACCGAGACCACGCCCAGGCCTTTCTCGCGGCAGGCGGCGATGAGGATCGCCGCCTCGAACACGAAGTTCTCCGCCGGCAGGTCGACCAGCTCCAGCGCCGCGCGCGGATACCAGCGCTGGCCGCTCTGCGTGTCGGCGACCGGCAGACCGCAGCCCCAGGAAATTCCCCAGTCGGCCACGGCGTTGGCGCGGCGGCGCCCCTTCGGCTGCTGCTCGCGCTCGAGCAGGCGCGCGCCGATCACGATGTGGTCGGGATAACGTTGCGCCGCGGCAACGATGCGCGGCACGTCGCTGGCCAGGTGCTGGCCATCCCCGTCCATCGTCACCACCGCGTCGAAACCCTGGCGCAGCGCTTCGCGGAAACCGTGCCGCAGCGCCTCGCCCTTGCCGCGCCGCTGCGGATGGCGCAACAGCGTGACCGGCAGCGCGCCGACGATCTCCGGGGTGCGGTCGTCCGAGCCGTCGTCCACCACGATCACCGGCACGTTCAACGCTAGCGCCGATTGCACCACCTGCTCGATCGCCGCCTCTTCGTTGAGGCAGGGGATCAGCACGCACCAGCGGGGCGGGTTGGGTTTCACGCACGTTCCTCCAGGTGGACATCCATGCCGAGCGAGCCGGCGGCCATCAGCCGGCAGCGGCCCTCGCCCTGCGCGAGCAGCGCCAGCAGCGGCAGCGCCACGGCCGCCGGACTGCTGGCGATCCAATCGGCCGGCACCCCCGGCACGACCGGTGCATCGACGATGCTACCGGGGCAAAGGTGCAGAACAAGTCGGCCCAGCGTGGAAGCGCCAGGCTGCGGGCTGAGCACCAGGGCGCAGCCGAAGGGCGCGGTGCTGGCAGTCACTTCGGTCAGCGGGCCACTGCCGGCGGTGTCGCTGCAGACCAGCAGCACCGGTTGGCCGTCGGCAAGCGCCAGGCTTGCCGCCTCGAGCAGGCCGGCCCCGACGCTGGCGCGCTGGGCGCACACGGCGTTCGAGGGGGCGTGGCAACCGGTGGCGATCGTCCAGTAGCCCGCCGGCGCATTGTGCACGGAGTTGTGGAAGCGCGTGGGCGAGAGCTCCGAAGGGGCGCTGGCCAGCGTCGCGCACATGTAGTCCATGATCGGCTGGTCGCCATGGGAGGAGGCGAACACGCAGGGCAGCGTGGCAGCATCACGCCCGCTCATCGTCACCGCCTGGCCGGCCACTTCGACGGCCAGCAGCACGCTCTCCGGCGCGCGTCGGCGCTCGCCGGCCGGCAGCAGGGCGGCCGGTGGGCGGGCCGGCGGCGGCGCCACGGCTTCGCCCGCCAGGGTGGCGCGCAGTGCGGCGAAGTCGGGCAGTTGCGGCGACCACAGCCCGATGCCCTCGACGTAGACGGCCAGCGCGCTCATGCGATGCGCTCCGCCCGGGCAAAGGCCAGGCAGGCGTTGTTGCCGCCGAAGCCGAACGAATTGCTGAGCGCCACCCCGACCGGGCGTGATTCGTTGCGCCAGGCGAAATGCGGGCCGCACGCGGGGTCGGGGTCACCGCCACCCAGGTTGCCGGGCACCAGGCCGTGCTCGATCGCGAGCAGGGCAACCACCCCCTCGACGATGCCGGCGGCACCGAGCGTGTGGCCGGTGAACCCCTTGGTGCTGCTGGCGCGCGTGGTCGGAGGAAAAAGCCGGCCGATCAGCGCCGCCTCGACCTCGTCGTTTTTCAGACTGGCAGTGCCGTGCAGGTTGATGTAGTCGACCTGCGACGGTTCCAGGCCCGCCCGGGCCAGGGCGTCACGCAGCGCCAGCTCCGCGCCGAGGCCTTCCGGGTGCGGCGTGGACATGTGGTGGGCGTCGCTGGCTTCGCCATAACCGAGCAGGCGTGGGGCGCCCGGCGCGGCCTCGACGCGTTCCAGCAGTGCGAAGCCGGCGGCCTCGCCGATCGAGATACCGCTGCGGGCGCGGTCGAACGGCCGGCAGGGTTCGCGCGACACCAGTTCCAGGGCGTTGAAGCCGAACAGCGTGCTTTCGCACAGCGTGTCCACCCCGCCGACCACCGCGGCGTCGACCACGCCCAGGCGGATCAGCCGCTCGGCGCTGGCGAAAACCTTGGCGCTGGAGGAACAGGCGGTGGAAACGGTCAGGCACGGGCCTTCCAGCGCAAGCGCCTCGGCGAGGAAGCCGGCCAGCGAATGCGGCGCGTGGATCGCCAGGCGCAGCATGTCGTCCGGAAAACCCCCGTCGGGGTCCAGCCGCCGGTAGGCCTCCTCGGTGGCGCCGATGCTGGCGGTCGACGTGCCCATCAGCAGCGCCACCCGGGTCGCGCCGTAGCGCGCCCGCGCAGCGCGCACGGCGTCGAGGAAACCGTCCTGGTTCAGGCCCAGCCAGGCCAGCCGGTTGTTGCGGCATTCCCAGGCGGCGAACGGCGTGGGCAGCGGAGCCTGCTCGATGTCGTCGACGCGGCCGACCCAGCACTGCAGCGGGTCGAGGCTGAAGTCATTCGGTCGCAGGCCGGTACGGGCCTGCTCGAGGGCACGACGGTGCGCCTCCAGCCCGTGGCCCAGGGCCGAAGTGGCGGTGTAGGCGCTGACCGCCAGGGGGATGATGGGTTCCAACATCGAATCAGCCTAGCGGCGGGCCACGGGCTTGCCTAGCCTTGCGTCGTGATGGCGGAGTCAAGGGCCGCCGCTTCCCTGGACCGCGCCGGTGCCCGCGGTGGGGCGGCACCGGCGGACGGAAGCGGCCCGCTTGCTTCAGCGGGCGGAGGCCACCGCGTTTGCAGCGATGCACCGGGCTGCGCACACTGGGCGTTCCGTCCTCGCCGAACCCGCCGTGCCGCCGCCTCCACCCCAACGCAATCCCTGGCGTTACCTGCGCGATGCGGACGTGCTGCATGCGGCCGTGGTGACCCTGCTCGCCGTGGTGCTGAGCGCGGGCCTGGTCTGGATCGGTTACGTCGTGCACGTATGGCGCATCGCGGGCCGGGCGCCGACCACGCTGCCGGGCCGGTGGGTCGTGCTGGTGTTCGGGCGGCAGCTGGTCGCCAACGAACCCGAGCGCGACTATCGCGGCCGGCTGGCCCGCGCGCTGGTGCTGCTGCGCCAACGGATGGCCGGCCGCGTACTGCTGCTCGGCGGACGCAGTGGCGGCACGCGCAGCGAGGCGGAAGCCGGCCGTGCCTGGCTGCAACGGCAAGGGCTGCCGGACGATGCCCAGGTGGAACTGGAGCAGGAATCGGTCGACTCGCTGGAGAACCTCCGGCATGCACGCGGCCTGCTGCAGGGCGGCGACCGTGCCGAGGTGCTGCCCCCGGTCGCGCTGCTGACCAGCCGTTATCACCTGGCGCGCTGCCTGCTGCTGGCGCAGCGGCTGGGCTTCGACGGCCATCCCGTGGCGGCCGAGGATGCCTTGCCCCGCACGCCGCGCTATATCGCGCTGCTGCTGATGGAGGCGACCTACCTGATGTGGATCGACCTGGGCGTGCGCTGGGCAGGCCTGATCGGTCACCGTCGCATGGCCGCGCGGATCAGCTGAAACGCCGCCTTGTGCGACTCGGGCGGGCACGGCAGACTCGCCGCGTCGCGCTTTGCGGCAAACTCGATGACAGGGGAAGTCCCGATGTTCCGTAACCGTTTCCTGCTGGTCCTGCTGCTCCCGCTTCTGCTGCTGACGATGGCATTCCGCCAGTCGCCGCTGGTCGATCCGCCGCCGATCGCCGTGCCCGCGGGCATGAACGATGTGCAGGTGGGCAAGGCGGTCAAGGCCGCGCTGCTCGGTCGTGGCTGGACCGTCACCGACGAGCAGGCCGGCAGCACCAGCGCCCAGCTCAGCCGCGACGAGTGGGTCGCGAAGATCCGCGTCGACTTCGACACGAAGCATGTCCAGATCCGCTACGTCGACAGCAAGAACCTGAAGTACGAGGTCGAGCGCGACGGCACCCGCCTTATCCATTCCAACTACATGGGCTGGATGCAGTACCTCTCCGGCGACATCGGCCGCAACCTCGAGCTGATCTCCGCCACGGCTGGCTGAGCCGGGGGCCCGCGTCGACGCGCCACAGTGCCGGCGTGGGCCCGCTTGCTAAGCTCTGCGGCCGTTTCCTCCGCAACGACATGTCGATGAGCCAGCAAGCCGACCAGGCCGAAACCTTCCTGCTGGAACTGCAGGACCGCATCTGCCGTGCGATCGAGTGCCTCGATGGCGACGCGCGCTTCGTCGAGGACCGCTGGACCCGCGAGGCGGGCGGCGGCGGGCGCACCCGCGTACTCCGCGACGGTGCGCTGTTCGAGCAGGCGGGGGTGAACTTCTCCCGCGTGCACGGCCATACCCTGCCGCCCAGCGCCACTGCGCACCGCCCGGAGCTGGCCGGCGGCAGTTTCATCGCCACCGGCGTATCGCTCGTGCTGCACCCGAACAATCCCTATGTGCCGACGACGCACGCCAACGTGCGCTACTTCGAGGCCAGCAAGCCGGGCGTGGAGCCGGTGTGGTGGTTCGGCGGCGGCTTCGACCTGACCCCTTTCTACCCGTTCGACGAGGACGTGCGCCACTGGCACACCGTCGCGCGCGATCTGTGCGCGCCCTACGGCGAGGACCTCTATCCACGCTACAAGCGCTGGTGCGACGACTACTTCTACCTCAGGCACCGCGACGAAACGCGGGGGGTCGGCGGGCTCTTCTACGACGACCTCAACGAGGGCGGTTTCGAGCGTTGCTTCGCCTTTACCCGCGATGTGGCGCAAGGCTTCCTCGATGCCTACCTGCCGATCGCCGATCGCCGCCGCGGCATGCCCTACGGTGAACGCGAGCGCGAGTTCCAGCTGTACCGGCGTGGACGCTACGTGGAGTTCAACCTCGTATGGGACCGCGGCACGCTGTTCGGCCTGCAATCGGGCGGGCGCACCGAATCCATTCTGATGAGTCTGCCGCCGCGGGTGCGCTTTGAATACGGCTATGCCCCCGAACCCGGCTCGCCCGAGGCGCGGTTGCAGGATTACCTGAAGCCGCGCGATTGGGTGTAGGAGCGCACCGGGCGCGACCGCGGATTAGGCCAGTCGCGCCCAGGCCTGCCCGGCCAGGACTTACGGCCGGTCGCCGCTGAACTTCACCGGCGTGGCGCCCTTCACCGGGCCGATCTGCGCGCTGTCGCTGACCTGGAGCACCACCTCGCGGCGGAAGTCCAGCGTGCCCTGCACAACCGCATGCGGGCCGATCACGATGTGCGGCGTGCGGCTGTGGTGGAACCAGCCACCGTTGGGCTTCTCCACCAGGATGCCGCCCTCGACGTGCGAGTTGGCGCCGACGTCGATGTCGCCAGCGACCGTCTCCAGCCCGCCGCCGACGTGCGCGGCATCCAGCGCGATGTGCCCGTTGACGTTGGACACATGGCCGCGCACGTCGGCGCCCCTGGCCAGCTCGATAGCCCCGTTGACCGCCTCGATTTCGCCGTCGACCTTGGCGTTGCTGCGCAGTTCGATGCCGCCATTGACCGTGTTGAGCGAACCGACGGTGGTGCGTTCGCCCAGGGTGATCCCGCCATTGACCGTGTCGGCCTTGCGCGCGCCGGCGCCGTCGGCAAGGGAAATGTCGCCGTTGACGGTGCTGAGTTCGCCGGCACGTTGGCCGGCGGCGATGCGGATGTCGCCGTTGACCTTGTCGACATCGAGGTCCGAGGCGACCGCCGCCAGCGGCAGGGTCAGGGCGAGGGCGATGAGCAAGTGGCGCATGGTGGTGCTCCTTCGTGGGAATGATCGTTCAGATGCCAGGGCGAGCCGCGCGGTTTAGCGTGACCTTCGGCAGGGGCCGGATTTGACGCCGTCGCGAGGCCGCCCCACCATTTCGCGTTTTCCGCGCCAGGTTCCCGCCATGCACAAGCTCGTCCTGATCCGCCACGGCCAATCCCAGTGGAACCTCGACAACCGCTTCAGCGGCTGGGCCGACGTCGACCTCACCGAGCAGGGCATGGTCGAGGCGAAGGAAGCCGGCCGCCTGCTGCTGGAGGCCGGCTACAGCTTCGACCTGGCGCATACCTCGGTGCTCAAGCGCGCTGTACGGACACTCTGGGGCGTGCTCGACGCCATGGATCTGATGTGGCTCCCGGTCGTCACCGACTGGCGCCTCAACGAGCGCCACTACGGCGGCCTCACCGGCCTCAACAAGGCCGAGACGGCAGCGAAGTACGGCGAAGAGCAGGTCAAGATCTGGCGCCGGAGCTACGACATCCCGCCGCCGCCACTGGCGCGCGAGGAGAACCCGTCGCTGCGTGACCCACGCTACGCGCTGCTCGATCCCTCGATGATCCCGGACACCGAGTGCCTGAAGGACACCGTCGCCCGCGTGCTGCCGTACTGGCACGACGTGCTGGCGCCCGCGGTGGCTTCGGGGCAGCGCGTGCTGGTGGCCGCGCACGGCAACTCGCTGCGCGCGCTGATCAAGTACCTGGACAATATCTCCGACGAAGCCATCGTCGAGATGAACGTACCCAACGGCGTGCCGCTGGTTTACGAATTCGACGACGCCATGAAGCCGTTGCGCAGCTACTACCTGGGTGATGCCGACGCGATCGCGGCCAAGATGGCCGCCGTGGCGAACCAGGGCAAGGCCAGGTAGCCCCGGAAGGCACCCGGGGCCGGGCAATCCGGCCGGTACGCCCGGGCACACCTGGCAGCCGGCGCCCTGTGGCTGACACCTGTCATCCCCGGCGGCTGTCTACCGCCCATCGCGCCGGGCTTGCCGGGTGGTTAGGCTTCCACCACCATTTCCGCGGGAGCGCACCATGGCGCCAAATCTGCTCACGCCGGCTCTGGTCTCGCCGGTACTCGCCTTCATGGTGTGGCGCCGGGCGCGCCGCCAGTTCGGCCGCCAGCCCGTGCGTCGTGGCGCGATGCTTGCCCGGGTGACAATCCTCGCCGTGCTGGCTGGCGTGCTTTCGCTGTCCGGCCTGCGTGATCCGCGACTCCTCGAAGGCCTGCTTGCCGGCCTGCTCGGTGGGGTTGCGCTGGGCCTGCTCGGGCTGCGCCTGACCCGCTTCGAGCGCGGTGCCGATGGCCGCGACCTGTACCTGCCCAACCCATGGATCGGTGCGACCGTCACGGCCCTGCTGGTTGGCCGGCTGGCATGGCGCTTCCTGGTGCTGATGCCGCAAGCGGGTGCCTTCGCGCCGGTGGCGCCGGGCTTGCAGCAACCGGGAAGCAGTCCACTGACGCTATTGGTCATCGGCCTGATGATCGGCTACTACCTCAGCTACTACGCCGGCCTGCTGGTGCATCACCGGCGGTTCCAGCGGGCCCAGGGCTGAGGCCGCAGCGGGCGGGCGCGGAGTGCCCTGGCGACTACAACGCGTCGTTGTCCAGTTCACCGGTGCGGATGCGGACGACCTGCTCCAGGGGACTGACGAAAATCTTGCCGTCGCCAATCTTGCCGGTGCGCGCGGATTGCTGGATCGCCTCGATCACCCGCTCAAGCTGGTCGTCGGCCACCGCGGCCTCCAGCTTGATCTTGGGCAGAAAGTCGACCACGTACTCGGCCCCCCGATAGAGCTCGGTGTGGCCCTTCTGCCGGCCGAAACCCTTGACCTCGGTCACCGTGATGCCCTGGACGCCGACTTCCGCCAGCGCCTCGCGCACGTCGTCGAGCTTGAACGGCTTGATGACCGCCACGACCAGCTTCATGGTTGCTCCTCGCTCGCTTTATCCGCACTCGCGTCATTGTGCCTGCCGGTCCACGGCCTGTCGCCCCGGTCGAACGTGTAGGACAATTCCTACATTCTCTGGCGGAGCCGGCCGATGGTGCACCCCCGTTCACGTTGCCTAGACTTTCTTCCGACCCGCTCGAGGCGCCGTCCATGATGGATCGGCAGGAAATCGACCGAATTGCCCTGCGACTCGTGTCGCTGGTACCGCCAGGGTTGGCACAGGCGCAGCAGGATTTGCGAACCAACTTCCACGATGTCCTGATGCAAGGATTGCGTCGCCTCGAGCTGGTCACCCGCGAGGAGTTCGAGGTCCAGAGCCAACTGTTGGCACGTACCCGCGCCAAGGTTGACGAGCTGGAAAAGCGCGTCGCTGAACTGGAGGCCGACGCGGCCCGCGGACTCTGATCGCCAGCTCCCGGGAGCCGCCCCCGATCCGTCACCCTCACCCCGAGAGCGATCGGGGGCGGTTATTTTTTGCCTGACGTCGATGGAGTCGCGTTCCACCATGCATCCTGGCGACCCCATTGCCTCCGGCCGGTACGGCCGGCACGCGCCATATGCGAGCGTGCGACCGTCTGCCCGCCGCATCGCCGGCCGGCCGGGCACCCCAACCGGAATTGTCCGCCCGTGGTGTTCACGCACGTACTGGCCCGTGCCGGTGGCGACGTGAGCCTGGCCGTCACCCTCAGTCGCGCCCAGGAAGGTGTCGCCGCGCCCCAGGTGATGGTCGAGGTGCATCTCTCTGGTGGCCTGCCCGGTACGCATATCGTCGGGCTGCCGGAAGCGGCAGTGCGCGAGGCGCGCGATCGCGTCCGCGTGGCGATCCAAAACGCCGCGTTCGAATATCCCAACCGCAAGGTCACGGTGAATCTGGCACCCGCCGAGCTGCCCAAGGATGGCGGCCGTTTCGACCTGGCGATTGCGCTCGGCATCCTTGCCGCGGGTGGCCAGGTACCGCGCGAGAAACTGGACGAATGCGAGTTCCTCGGTGAACTGGCGCTGTCGGGCGACCTGCGCGGTGTCTCCGGGGTGCTGCCGGCACTGTTGCGCGCGCGCGC
Organism: Frateuria sp.; assembly: GCF_035695185.1. Lineage (GTDB taxonomy): Bacteria > Pseudomonadota > Gammaproteobacteria > Xanthomonadales > Rhodanobacteraceae > Frateuria_A. The sequence continues at coordinate 8,487 of NZ_DASSES010000090.1, read as the reverse complement.
GCGCGGCCGGCGCGTGGTGGTGCCGCGCGCCAATGCTGCCGAGGCTGCGCTGGTGCCGGAGGCGGACGTGCTGGTGGCCGATACCCTGGCCGACGTCTGCGGCTGGCTGCGCGACGCACGGGAACTGGCCTTGCCGGGCCCTGCCGACGACGGGCAGGCGATCGATCCGGGTGTGTCGGACCTGGTCGACGTGCGCGGCCAGTTGCAGGCGCGCCGGGCCCTGGAAATCGCTGCTGCGGGCGGCCACCACCTTTTGCTGATAGGCCCGCCCGGCACCGGCAAGACGATGCTGGCCGAGCGCCTGCCTGGCATCCTGCCACCGCTGGGCGAGAGCGAGGCCCTGGAAACATGCGCGGTGCTGTCCGTCGCCGGTCAACGTGTGGATCCGGCGCGCTGGCGCCAGCGGCCGTTCCGCGCACCGCACCACACCGCGTCCGCGGTGGCGCTGGTCGGTGGCGGTTCGCATCCGCGCCCGGGCGAGATCTCGCTGGCGCACAACGGCGTGTTGTTCCTGGACGAACTGCCCGAGTTCACCCGGCACGTACTCGAGGTGTTGCGGGAGCCGCTGGAGTCGGGACAGATTCTGGTGTCGCGCGCCGCCCGGCAATCGACCTTCCCGGCCCAGTTCCAATTGGTCGCGGCGATGAACCCGTGCCCGTGCGGCTATGCCGGCGACGCCCGCGAGCGCTGCCGCTGCACGCCCGACCAGATCCAGCGCTACCGGGGCCGCATATCCGGGCCGCTGCTCGACCGCATCGACCTGTGCGTGGAAGTGCCGCGCGTGCCGCTTGCCGAACTGGGTGCACCGCGAAGCGTGTACGACGAGGACTCAGCCACCGTACGTGCCCGCGTAGTCCAGGCACGCGAGCGGGCGTTGGCCCGGGCCGGGCGGCCCAATGCCGAGATCAATACCCGCGAGCTGGAACGGGACTGCGCACTCGGCGCGGCCGAGCGGCGCTGGTTCGAGGCGTCGCTGGAGCGGCTGGGGCTGTCGGCGCGGGCCTACCACCGCGTCCTGCGCGTGGCGCGCTCGATCGCCGACCTCGACGGTGGGTCGGCCCTGCTGGACCGGTCGCACCTGGCCGAGGCACTGCAATACCGCCGCTTCTGAGATTACTGAACTGATGGGTATTGACTTCGCCCGGGCGAGGTCTAATATCTGCACTCGCCGGTACTTAATTGCATCCGGCCCGCCGCCCCGGTATCGGTACCCCTCCCCCCCTCGCCCGATACCGGGGCCGGCCTCTCCTCCCGATACACCCCCCGTTTGCCCGATCCTTAGAGGAGCGGGCGTATCCGGTTCCGCGCAGCCGGCTCTCCACCGGTCGGTGAGGGGGCGGGTCCGTGGAACGGGGTCGCCCGGCTACCGCAGCCACGGCACCCGCCGCGTGGTTCTGGCCGACGCCGGCTCTCGCGTGGTGCTGGCGGACGACGCCTGCGGTTGCCGCAACTGAAAGCGGTCTGGCCGGCGATCGCGTTGATACCCGCCGGCGGTCGGTGCCTGGCGCCTGTTTCCGGCACCCGCGCGATCGACGTGTTCTTCCCGGCTCCCGGCGAGCCTTGCCTCCCTCTCCCCGGAGGAGAGACGGAGGCAACGGCGCCGGGGTCAGGCCGCGGAGGCGCGCTGAAACTGCGCTTCCTCGGTCGAGCCCTTCAGGGCGACCGTCGAGGACTGCCCCTGCTGGATCGCCTGGGTCACCTGGTCGAAGTAGCCGGTGCCGACTTCGCGCTGGTGCTTTACGGCCGTGAAGCCGCGCTCGGCGGCCGCGAACTCCTGCTCCTGCAGGTCCACGAAGGCGCTCATCTGGCGGCGCGCATAGCCGTGCGCGAGTTCGAACATGCCGTAGTTGAGGCTGTGGAAGCCGGCCAGGGTAATGAACTGGAACTTGTAGCCCATGGCACCGAGCTCGCGCTGGAACCTGGCGATGGTCGCGTCGTCCAGGTTTTTGCGCCAGTTGAAGCTGGGCGAGCAGTTGTAGGCCAGCAGCTTGTCCGGGTATTTGCCGCGGATCGCCTCGGCGAAGCGCCGCGCGTCGTCGAGGTTCGGTTTGCTGGTCTCGCACCAGACCAGGTCCGCATAGGGCGCGTAGGCCAGGCCGCGGCTGATCGCCTGGTCCAGGCCGGGCCTGACGCGGAAGAAGCCCTCCACGGTGCGCTCGCCGGTGAGGAAGGGCTTGTCGTTGTCGTCGACGTCGGAAGTGAGCAGGTCGGCCGCGTCGGCGTCGGTGCGTGCCACCAGCAAGGTCGGCACGCCACAGACATCGGCGGCCAGGCGCGCGGCAGTGAGCTTGTCGACCGCCTCGCGGGTGGGCACCAGCACCTTGCCGCCCATGTGGCCGCACTTTTTCACCGCGGCGAGCTGATCCTCGAAGTGCACGCCGGCGGCGCCGGCCTCGATCATCGCCTTCATCAGCTCGAACGCGTTGAGCACACCGCCGAAGCCGGCCTCCGCGTCGGCCACGATCGGCGCCAGCCAGTCGATTTCGTCGCTGCCTTCGGCGTGGTGCAGCTGGTCGGCGCGCAGCAGCGCATTGTTGATGCGCTTGACCACCTGTGGCACCGAGTTGGCCGGGTAGAGCGACTGGTCCGGATACATCTCGCCGGCGAGGTTGGCGTCGGCCGCGACCTGCCAGCCGGAGAGATAGATCGCCTTCAGGCCCGCATTGACCTGCTGCATCGCCTGGTTACCGGTCAGCGCACCCAGCGCATTGACGAAGTCTTCCTTGTGCAGCAGGTGCCAGAGCTTCTCGGCACCATGGCGGGCCAGCGAATGCTCGATCGGCACCGTGCCACGCAGGCGTGCGACGTCCTCGGCACTGTAATTGCGGCGTACGCCCGCCCAGCGCGGGTTGTTGGTCCAGTCCAGGGTGATCTGTTCGGCGGTCGGGAGAGTGGTTTTCATGGGTTGCTAGGCTCCGTGAGCGGGGATCCCGTAGGAGCGCACCGATGCGCGACCGTGATTCCGCGGGTCGCACATAGTGCGTTCCGACAAAGGCGGCGGTCAGGCCAGTCGGGCGTAGGCGGGCAGGGTGAGGAAGGCGCCGAGCTGGTCGGCATGGGTCAGCTCGGACAGCAGCCGGGCGGCGTCGTCGGCGCGGTGGGCGCCCGGATGCGTGCTCTCGCGCAGGCGATGCGTGTGGGCCGCCAGCGCCCGGTCGAATAGCGCCATGTCGATCGGCGCGCCGTCGGGAAATTCCAGCGGCACGCAATCGGAGACGACGTCGCCGGCGTAGTGCAGCCACTGCCACAGCTGCGCCCGGGCGATCTCGGCGGTGGCCGCATCCTCCATCAGGTGGTGGATCGGCACGCAGCCCAGGCCGTCGAGCCAGGCCGCGGTGTAGCGCAGCGCCACTTCGACGTTGTTGTCGAACCCGGCGCGGGTGATGGTGCCGCAGGCCGGCGCCAGCAGCTGGTCGCGGCTGACCTTCACGTCCTCGCGCAGCACGTGCAGCTGGTTGGCCTCTGGCATGTAGCGGTCGAAGATCTCCTGCGCCACGGGGACGAGCGCGGGGTGCGCGACCCAGGTACCGTCGTGGCCGGCATGGACCTCACGCAGCTTGTCCGCACGGACCTTCTCCAGTGCCGCCTCGTTGGCTGCCTCGTCGCCCTTGATCGGAATCTGTGCCGCCATGCCGCCCATGGCGAAGGCGCCACGGCGGTGGCAGGTCCTGACCAGCAGCTCCGAATAGGCCTTCAGGAAGGGCACCGTCATCTGCACCTGGCCGCGCTCGGGCAACAGGCGGTCGTGGTGCCCGCGCAGTGTCTTGAGATAAGAGAAGATGTAGTCCCAGCGCCCGCAGTTCAGGCCGACCGCGCGCTCGCGCAGCGCGTGCAGGATCTCGTCCATCTGGAACGCTGCCGGCAGGGTCTCGATCAGCACCGTTGCTTTCATGCAGCCGTGCGGCAGGCCGAGCCGGCTTTCGGCGTGCGCCATCACCTCGTCCCACAGCGCGGCCTCTTCCATGGCCTCGAGCTTGGGCAGGTAGAAGTACGGCCCCCGATCCCGGGCCTGCAGGGCGCGGGCGTTGTGGTAGGCGAACAGGCCGAAGTCGACCAGCGCGCCGGCCATCGGCTCGCCATCGACCTCGAAGTGGCGTTCGGGCAGGTGCCATCCGCGCGGGCGTACCACCAGCACCGCCGGGTCGGCGCCGAGCTTGTAGTCGCGCCCGTCGGCCGAGCGCCAGGCGATGGTGCCGGCGACCGCGTCGACCAGGTTCTGCTGCCCGTCCAGCTGGTTGGCCAGGGTCGGCGTGGTGGCGTCCTCGAAATCCGCCATGAACACCTTCGCGCCCGAGTTGAGCGCGTTGATGATCATCTTGCGCTCGACCGGGCCGGTGATCTCCACGCGGCGGTCGCGCAGCGCGGCAGGGATCGGCGCCACCTGCCAGGCGGCCTCGCGGATGGCACGGGTGTCAGCGCGGAAGTCCGGCAGGGCACCGGCATCCCAGCCGGCCTGGCGTTCGGCGCGGGCCGCCAGCAGTTCACGCCGACGGGCATCGAAGCGACGGTGGAAGTCGGCCAGGAAGGCCAGCGCATCGTGGGTGAGGAGGTCGGCGTGGGCGGTGACGTCGCCGCGAACGGTGAGCGGGCCGGGATCGAGTCGTTCCTGCGGGACGGCCATGGGTGGAGCTCCGTGAGGGGGTGCATCCACGCTAGGACGGCATGCTCGCCTTTGACAAAGCGAATGTTTCAATCTTTCTTATTGAGAAAACCAAAGTAGTCGGCAAAAGTGCGCCAATCCGCCAGCCCGGGAGCTCAACGACCGTGAACCGAACGAGTCAGGTACGTCGCGCAGGGGCCCGCAAGACGGTTGCCAAGGGTCAGGGCGCGGTGGAAGCCGCCGAGCGCTATTACTACAAGGGCAACCGCCACAAACAGCTGCGTGCCTTCGTCAGCATCGTCAAGCTGGGGACGCTCACCCGCGCGGCCGAGGCGCTGTTCCTCTCCCAGCCGACCGTCACCCTGCAATTGCAGGCTCTGGAGCGTGAACTCGGCGTGCCGCTGCTGGAACGGCGGCGCCGGCGTATCAATCTGACCGACGCCGGCGAGGCGCTGTACGAGCTGGCGCGCCCGCTGATCGAGGGCTGGGAAAACCTGGACCGCGACTTCCAGGCGCGGGTCAAGGGCCTCACGGCCGGACGGCTGACCATTGCCGCAGGCGCCTCGACCATCCAGTACCTGCTGCCGGACCTGGTGCGCCGCTACCGCGAGGCGTTCCCGGCGGTGCACCTGCAGCTGGCCAATGTCACCGGCCGCGACGGCCTGGCGCTGCTGCGCGCGGACGAGGCCGACTTCGCGGTCGGCTCGATGCTGGACGTCCCCAACGACATTGCCTGGGCGCCGCTGCGGCACTTCGATCCGCTGCTGATCACGCCGCTGGACCACCCGCTGGCGCACAAGCCGGACGTGGCGCTGGAGGACCTATCGCCCTACGGCCTGATCCTGCCGCCGCAGCGGCTGTCCACCTACCGGCTGGTCGACCTGGTGTTCCAGCAGCGACAGGTGCCTTACCAGGTGGCGATCGAGGTGGGCGGCTGGGAGGTGATCAAGGAGTACGTCGCCTCCGGGCTCGGCATTTCGATCGTCACCGGCATCTGCATCACCGCGGCCGATCACGCGCGCCTGGCCGTGCGCAACATGAAGCGCTACTTTCCCCAGCGCAGCTACGGGGTGGTCATGCGCAAGGGCAAGTTTCTCAGCCCGGAGGCGCGCGCCTTCGTCGACATGGTCAGGCCGGGCCTGCTGACCCATCGCGAGCACGACGAGCCGGGCCATTCGGGTCGCTAGGCGATCAGGCCTGCCGCTGCAATGCCAGCCGCAGGCCGAAACCCAGCAGCACCGCCCCGCAGGCGCGATCCATCCAGCCGCCCAGTCGCGGCCGGGCGAGCAGCAACCGGTGGATGCGCCCGCCCAGCAGCGCCAGCACCAGCGACCAGCTCAGGCCCGTGCCGATGAAACTCACGCCCAGCACCAGCAACGCCAGTTGTGGCTGGCCGCCTTGCGGCGCGACGAACTGCGGCAGGAACGCCAGGTAGAACAGCGCCACCTTGGGGTTGAGCACATTGGTCAGCAGACCCTGGCGGAACGCCGCGTCCATGCCCCGGCCACGGGTCGCCGCGGGGGCGCGCTCGGCCGTGCGCGAGAGCAGCATGCGCAGGCCGATCCACACCAGATAGGCCGCGCCCAGGTACTTGAGCAGGCTGAACGCCAGTGCCGAAGTCATCAGCACCGCCGACACGCCCAACACCGCCGCTGCCGTGTGCACCAGGCAGCCGGCGTTGATGCCCAGCGCCGCGGCGAAGCCGACGGCGCGCCCCTCGCGCCCGCTGCGGGCGAGGATGTAGAAGGTGTCCAGCCCCGGCGTGAGGTTGAGCGCCAGGCAGGCGAGCAGGAAGGCGCCGAAGTGCGCGATGCCGAGTGTGGCCATTACAGATCCTGTTCCGGTTGCGCCTGTTCGGTATTGCGGTGCTTGCCACGGTAGCCGTGGAACAGCGCCCGGATGCGCGCCATGTCGGCCTCCGGATCGTCGGTGGCGTACTGCAGCGCGCCGAGGGTGAAGGTGCGGGTCGGGTAGTCCAGGAATACCGGCAGGATCGGCACCTCGGCTTCGCGCGCGATACGCAGGAACCCGCTCTTCCAGTGCACCACGTGCTTGCGTGTCCCTTCCGGGGTGATCCCCAGCCACATGCGCGGATGGTCGGCGTAGCGACGGACCATCTGCCCGACCACGTTGAGCGCGGCCTTGCGGTTGATGCCGATCATGCCGAGCGGTCGCAGCATCAGTCCGAGCGGACTGTCCAGCACCTCCCGCTTGATCATGATCTTGATGTCCAGCCGCATCGCGACCTTCATCATCAGGCCCCACACGCCGTCCCAGTAGGACGAGTGCGGGGCGCCGATGATGATCAGCTTCGGGCAGTCCGGCAGTTCGCCGAGCAGGCGCCAGCCGGACAGGCGCAGCAGGCCGCGCATCACCCACGGCCAGAAGCGGTTCTCGAACCGCGGTGCCTGCGGCGGCACCGGCGGCAGGATGGGTCCGTTCATTCGCCGCTCCAGTCGCGCGAACGGTTCTGCTTCAGCTTGCCGCGCTGCTGCTTGCCGGCCAGGCGGCGCTCCTGCGAGGCGCGCGTGGGACGGGTGGGCACGCGCTTCTTCGGCGCCACCAGCGCACCGCGCACGATCTCGGCCAGCCGCTCACGCGCGTCGTCGCGGTTGCGCGCCTGCTCGCGGAAGCGACGCGCCTGGATCACCAGCACGCCCTCCTCGGTCATGCGCCGGTCACGCCGCGACAGCAGGCGCGCGCGCACCGGCTCGGGCAGCGAGGGCGAGGAGGCGACGTCGAAACGCAGCTCGACCGCACTTTCGGTGCGGTTGACGTGCTGCCCGCCGGGGCCGTCCGCGCGCAGGAAGCGCTCGGTCAGTTCGGTATCGGGGAGGGCGAGGGTGCGGCTGATGTGCAGCATCGGCGCAGTTTAGGGGATCGCCGAGGGTCGGCTGAAGCCCGCCTCGCGATCGTGCGGTGGTCCGGCCCGGGGGGTCTCGGTCGCGGTGCTCCAGCCGAAGCGCTCCAGTACCGCCTGGAACGTCGCGTCCAGCGGAGCCTCCAGGGCCATCGGCGCACCGTTCACCGGGTGCGCGAACTGCAGCCGCCACGCGTGCAGAAGCATGCGATGGCAGCCGAAATGCTGCTTGTACAGGCGGTTGTGGTCGCTGCGCCCGTGCTGGCAATCGCCGATCACCGGGTGATGGATGTGCGCCATGTGCTTGCGGATCTGGCGGAAGCGGCCGGTCTCCGGTTCGGCGAGCACCAGCGCGTAGCGTTGCTGCGGATAACGGCCGAGCGCAATCGGCACCTCGACCGTGGCCAGGCGCCGGTGGTGCGTGCGCGCCTCGCGGCGCGGGCCGGTCTCGCGCGAGCCGGGCAGCGGATAGTCGACCAGGCCCTCGGTCGGCTCGGGCCAGCCGCGCACCACCGCCAGGTACTGCTTGTGCACCTCGCGGCCCATGAACTGCTCGCCCAGCGCCGCGGCCACGGCGGCCGAGCGCGCGACCAGCAGCACGCCGCTGGTGGCGCGGTCGAGCCGGTGGGCGAGGAACAGCTCGCCGCCGACCTGCTCGCGCAGCAGGTCGACCAGAAAGGCGTCGGCGGGGCCGATCAGTTTCGAGCGGTGCACGGGCAGGCCTGCGGGTTTGTTGACCGCGAGCAGGGCGTCGTCCTGGTAGAGGATGTCGAGCATGGAAAGTTTTGGCAGGAGCCCACGGGGTGGGCGAGGCCCTGGTTCCGGAGCATCGGAGCAACGCCCACAAGCGGGCGCTGCGAAGTGGGTGGTGGTCAGCGGCGGGCGCTGGCGAGGAAGGCGAGCAGGGCGGCCACCAGGCAGCCCAGCGCGACCCAGTCCGAGCCGTCCGGCCCGCCGGCGATCCACAGCAGCGTGGCGCAGCCGAGCAGCGCCGCGCCAAACAGCCCGCCCAGCAGCGCGCGACGCC
>NZ_DASSES010000089.1:0-35519 GCF_035695185.1 Frateuria sp. | reverse complement strand
GTATTTTCCCGAGGCCGCGGCGCAGAAGGCTGCCGACCGCTTCATCGGTACGGTGATCGACCAGGGCGCCGCGCCGGCGCAGGACGCCAAGCCGGCGCCCCCGCCGCAAAACCAGCAGCCGGTCCAGCCCTCAGCCATGCTGCTCGACCTGCTGGTGCCGGCCGCCTATGCCGCCGACACGCCCGACATCCGCGTGCAGACGCCGGCGACCGAAGCGATCCGCGGGCGTATGCAGGCGCGTTTCAAGAGCACGCTGAAGGCACTGCTCGATACCGGCGCGATCGGTTTCACCCGCGATGGCCTGGTCGCCGTGCACGACGCCGGCAAGATCCCGCTCAGCCAGCGTGCCCAGGCCAATGCCGCCATCGCGGAGGAGAACCGCGACCGCAACGCGCTGTACCGTGAAATCGCCCGCGCCAATGGCCATGCCGAGTGGGAGCCGCGGATCCGCGCCACCTTCGCCAAGGGCTGGATCGAGCGCGCGCACGCCGGCTGGTACTATCAGGACGCTTCGGGCGCCTGGAAGCGCAAGTAAGCCGCGCCCGTTTCCCTGTCCTGACCGCCGCGCCCGGGTCGCCGATCCGGGCGCAGCCGTTTTACGAGTGCCATGAAAGAATTCGAAGCCACCATTACCGACCTTGCCCATGATGGGCGGGGCGTCGCCCGCATCGACGGCAAGACCGTGTTCGTCAGTGGCGCCTTGCTGGGCGAGCAGGTCCGCCTCGGGATCCGCAAGCGCCACCGTAATTTCGACGAGGCCGAAACCCTCGAGGTCCTGGAGCGCTCACCGCATCGCGTCGAGCCACGCTGTGCGCATTTCGGCCAGTGCGGCGGCTGCTCGCTGCAGCACCTGGACGCGCCGGCCCAGATCCAGGCCAAGCAGCGCGTACTGTCGGACAACTTCGCCCGGATCGGCAAGGTCGAGCCTGCGCGCTGGCTGGAGCCGGTCACCGACGCGCCCTGGGGCTACCGCCGCAAGGGGCGCCTGTCCGTTCGCTCCGTGGCCAAGAAGGGTCGCGTACTGGTCGGTTTCCGCGAGGAGTCCAATCCGCGCTTCGTGGCCGACATCAGCCACTGCGACGTGGTGCACCCGATGCTGGGCGGCAGCATCGGCGAGCTTGCCGAACTGATCGGCGGTCTGGATGCGGCCAATGACATCCCGCAGATCGAGTTCGCGGCCGGCGACGACACCGTGGCGCTGGTGTTCCGCCACCTCAAGCCCCTGAGCGAGCGTGACACTCTTGCGCTGGCCGCCTTCGGCCAGGCCCACGGCTTTGCGATCTACCTGCAGCCGGGCGGCGTCAGCAGCGTGCACCCGCTGTGGCCCGCGCAGCCGCGGCTGGCCTTCCGCCTGCCGGCGGGCGAGGGCGTGGCCGACGTCGAGCTGGAGTTCCAGCCGCTGGATTTCGTGCAGGTCAACGCGGGGATGAACCGGCGCATGCTGGCCCGCACGCTGGAGCTGCTCGATCCGCAGCCGACCGACCGCGTACTCGACCTGTTCTGCGGCCTGGGCAACTTCACCCTGCCGCTCGCGCGGCGGGTGGCCGAGGTCGCCGGCGTCGAGGGCGAGCACGGGCTGGTCGAGCGCGCCGGCGCCAACGCTGCCCGCAACGGCATCGCCAATGCCCGGTTCCACGTCGCCAACCTGTTCGAGGACCAGCACGGCAGTGCCTGGGCGCGCGCCGGATGGGACAAGATCCTGCTCGACCCGCCACGCGCCGGCGCCGAGCAGGTACTGGAGTACCTGCCGCGCAAGGGCACCGATCGCATCGTCTACGTTTCCTGCCACCCGGCCTCGCTGGCGCGCGACGCCGGTCTGCTGGTGCACCGCCACGGCTTCGAGCTGACCGCCGCCGGCGTGATGGACATGTTCCCGCATACCGCGCACGTGGAGTCGATCGCGCTGTTCGAGCGCCGCTAGGACAGGGCGGTCCTCGACCTCGCCACGACGGGCCGGTGCGCCTATGCTTGGCGATCCCCTGGACGCACGGCTGCAGATGGGCACCGAGATCGAACGAAAATTCCTGTTGGCTGACGAGCGCTGGCGCCAGGCTGTCGTGCGCAGCGAGCGGATCGCGCAGGGCTACCTGGTCGGCGCGCGGGCGCTGCGCGAGGGCCATGCACGCGCTTCGGTGCGTGTGCGCCGTGCAGGCGAGCGGGCGTGGCTGAACATCAAGAGCGCGACGCTGGGCATCGAGCGGGCGGAGTTCGAGTACCCGGTACCGCTGGCGGACGCCGAAGCCATGCTCGCCACGCTGTGCGACGGCGTGCTCGAGAAGATCCGTCACTACGTGCAGGTCGACGGCACGCTGTTCGAGGTGGATGAATTCCTGGGCGACAACGCCGGCCTGGTGGTCGCCGAGGTCGAGCTGCCGGCGGTGGATGCCGCTTTCCCGCGCCCGGCCTGGCTGGGCCGCGAGGTCAGCGCGCTGGCGCGCTACTACAACGTCAACCTGATCGCGCATCCGTTCGCCCGCTGGTCGGACGCCGAGCGCGCCGCTGCCGACGGAGCGGGAACCGCAGGAGAGCAGGCATGCTGCTAATCGGTCTGGGCGGACTGGAGCTCGAACCGCATGAGCGCGAATGGCTGGTCGCGCCCGGCGTGGCGGGCGTCATCCTGTTTGCGCGCAACTACGCCAGCCGCGGGCAACTGGCGGCGCTGGCCGAATCGATCCGGGACGTCGGCGGGGAACACCTGCTGATCGCGGTCGACCAGGAAGGCGGCCCCGTGCAGCGTTTCCGCGATGGCTTCACGCGCCTGCCGGCGCTCTCGAAGATCGGCGCCGCCTACGCGCGCGATCCGGAGGACGCCGTGCGGCTGGCCGAGGAACACGCCTGGGTGATGGCCAGCGAGCTGCGCGCCTGCGGCGTGGATTTCAGCTTCGCGCCGGTGGTGGACCTCGCCCGCGGCAGCGCCGCGATCGGCCCGCGTGCCTTCCACGAAGACCCGGCCATCGCCGGTGAGCTGGCCCAGGCCTACGTGCGGGGCATGCACCTGGGTGGCATGGCGGCGGTGCTCAAGCATTTCCCCGGCCACGGCTCGGTGGCCGCCGATACCCACAAGGCGCAGGCGATCGACCCGCGCCCCCTGGAGGCGATCCGTGAAGCCGACCTGCGCCCGTTCGTCGAGGCGATCGAGGCACACGCCGAGGCGGTGATGATGGCGCACGTGATCTATCCGGCGGTCGACGGCCGCCCGGCTGGCTTTTCGCGCGTCTGGATCGAGGACATCCTGCGAGGCGAACTGGGTTTCGCCGGCATCGTCATCAGCGACGATATCAGCATGGCTGCGGCGGGCGCTGCCGGCGGCGTGGGCGCCCGGGTGGAGGCGCACCTCACCGCCGGCTGCGATCTGGTGCTGGCCTGCTTCCCCGAGGTGGTGGACGAGGCAATCGCCGCGCTGCCGCCGTTGGCCGAGGAGGCGCTGGAACGCCTCGCTCCCTTGCGTGGTGCCATCGGCGCGACCTGGGAGGGTCTGCTGGACAACCCGCAACGCGACCGCTTCATCGCGCGGATCACCGCGCTGGACGAACCCGAAGGAAACGCATGACCACTCCGCAACCCCCGCTGTCACAGGCGCTGGCCAACGCCGACGTGCTGTTCGAACGCGCCGAACTGGAAACCGTGATCGCCGACCTGGGCCGGCGCATCGACGCCGCGCTGGACGGCGAGCGCGCGGTGTTCCTGACCGTGATGAACGGTGCGCTGATGTTCGCCGGCCAGCTGGCGCTGTCGATCCGCACCGACCTGGAGTTCGACTACGTGCACGCCACCCGCTACCGCGGCGCCACCGCCGGCAGCGACCTGTGCTGGCTGCGCGAGCCGCAGGCGGCGCTCGCCGGGCGCACGGTGCTGCTGGTAGACGACATCCTGGACGAGGGCCATACGCTCAAGGCGGTGCGCGACGACTGCATGAAGCGCGGCGCCAAGCGCGTGCTGATCGCCAGCCTCTGCCGCAAGCTGCACGACCGCTGCGTGGAGGGCATCGCGGCGGATTTCAACGGGGTGGAACTGCCGGACCGTTACGTCTTCGGTTACGGCATGGACTATTACGAGCAGGGCCGCAACCTCCCGGCGATCTACGCGTTGAAGCCCGAATGAGCGCGGGGGGCAGCATGGCTGAACCGAGCATCGATCTGGCCGTCATCGGCGGCAGCGGCCTGTACCACTTCCCGGGCCTGGAAAACGCCAGCCGCCGCGCGCTGGAAACCCCGTACGGGCCGGCCTCGGGCGAGGTGGTGCTGGGCGAGTTCGCCGGTAAGCGGCTGGCCTTCCTGGCGCGCCACGGCGAGAGCCACACGCTGGCGCCGCACCGGGTCAATTACCGGGCCAACCTGTGGGCGCTGCATGCGCTGGGCGCGCGGCGGGTAATCGGCGTCAACGCCGTCGGCGGCATTCGCGCCGATATGGGGCCGCGCACGCTGGTGGTGCCCGACCAACTGATCGATTACACCCACGGACGCCTCACCAGCTTCTGCGACGTCGAGGGCGCGGAGGTGAGGCACATCGACTTCAGCGAGCCCTACACCGCTTCCTTGCGGCAGGCGCTGGTGGCCGCGGCGGGCAGGGCGGGCATCGCAGTGATTGACGGTGGTTGCTACGGCGCCACCCAGGGCCCGCGGCTGGAAACCCGCGCCGAGATCGCCCGCATGAAGCGCGACGGCTGCGATCTGGTGGGCATGACCGGTATGCCGGAGGCCGTCCTGGCGCGTGAACTGGAGCTCGAATACGCCTGCCTGGCGCTGGTCGCCAATTTCGCGGCCGGCTGCGGCGACGAGGCCGAAATCAGCATCGAGGAGATTTTCGCCCACCTGGCGGCAGCCACGGCGCAGGTTCCGGTATTGCTGAAGGAGATACTGTCCTAATCAGCTAATGGACATACCGCACGAAAGTTAATCAAGCATATTGCGCTTTACCGGTAAACATGTTGATACTTTTGCCCGTGCCAGGGGCGGCTGACCAAGGGGAAACGGCGGTCCAGCCCGGAAAACCTTGGTGCATCCAGTCCTAGTCAGAGGTTCACGCAATGCGTTTCGGTACGGTCAAGTGGTTCAACGATGCCAAGGGCTTTGGCTTCATCGCGCCTGAGGACGGTGGGGAGGACGTTTTCGTCCATTTCTCGGCCATCAATTCCAAGGGTTTCCGCAGCCTTCAGGAAGGCCAGCGCGTGAAGTTCGAAGTCACCCAGGGCCCGAAGGGCGCCCAGGCTTCGGGCGTGGAAGTGGCAGCCTGATCGCACTCCTCGCGTCTTGATGAAAGAAAAAGCCCCATGCTTCGGCATGGGGCTTTTTTTTGTTCGAGCCGACGGTAACCGGCTCGCATGGGCGGCCGAAAGCCCTTTCCGCGGGTTACTCAGCCGATCAGGTGTTGCTGGTCCAGCCAGCGTTCGGCGTCCAGTGCGGCCATGCAGCCGAAGCCGGCCGAGGTGATGGCCTGGCGGTATACGTGGTCGGCCACGTCGCCGGCGGCGAACACGCCCGGTACCGAGGTCGCCGTGGCCATGCCGCTGGTGCCGCTGCGGATCTTGATATAGCCGTCGTGCATTTCCAGCTGGCCTTCGAAAATACCCGTGTTGGGCGTATGGCCAATGGCCACGAAGAAGCCGGTGGCCTCGATATCGCGCGTGGCGCCCGAATTGACGTCCTTCACGCGCACGCCGGTGACGCCGGACTGGTCGCCCAGGACCTCGTCGATGGTGCTGTTCCAGACCAGCTCGACCTTGCCGGCGGCGGCTTTCTCGAACAGCTTGTCCTGCATGATCTTCTCGGCACGCAGCTTGTCGCGGCGGTGCACGAGCGTGACCTTGCGGGCGATGTTGGCAAGGTACAGCGCCTCTTCCACGGCGGTATTGCCGCCACCGACCACCACCACGTCCTGCTCGCGGAAGAAGAAGCCGTCGCAGGTCGCGCAGGCGGAGACGCCGCGCCCCTTGAACTTCTCCTCGCTGGCGATGCCCAGGTACTTGGCGGTGGCACCGGTGGCGATGATCAGCGCGTCGGCGGTGTACTCGCCCGAGTCGCCCTTCAGGCGGAACGGGCGCTGGTTGAGATCCACCACGTGGATGTGGTCGAAGATCATCTCGGTATGGAAGCGCTCGGCATGCTCGGCCATGCGCTGCATCAGCGCCGGACCTTGCAGGCCCTCGACGTCACCTGGCCAGTTGTCCACTTCCGTGGTGGTCATCAGCTGGCCACCCTGCTGCAGGCCGGTGACCAGCGTCGGCTTGAGGTTGGCGCGCGCGGCATACACCGCAGCGGTGTAGCCGGCGGGGCCCGAGCCGAGGATCAGCAGGCGGCTGTGCTTGGGGGTGGTCATCGTTATAATCCTTGGGTTTGCTGGCGGCTTTGATCGTTATTTGCCCTGCGCCGGGCGCGGCATGGATGCTGCCGCGCCTAAAGCCGGCGCTTGGAACCCGCAAGGATGGGGAAGGGCGCCGGGCGATTCAAGGCTTCCCGCTTTCCGGTTTCCCACCCGTCGACGCGTTTGCGCCGGCACAACCCCACAGGATTGCTAACTGCCATGCGTATCGGTATTCCTTCCGAAACCAAGACCCTCGAAGGGCGCGTCGCCCTCGTTCCCGCGGCTGCCGCCGACCTGGTCCGCCGCGGCCACGAGGTGTTCATCCAGGCCGGTGCCGGCGAGAAGAGCGGCTTTTCCGACGAGGCCTACACCAAGGAAGGCATCACCGTCGTTCCCGACGCCGCCGCGCTGTACGAAAAGGGCGAGCTGATCGTCAAGGTGAAGGAGCCGATCGCCGGCGACCTCGCCCTGCTGAAGAAGCACCACCTGCTGTTCTGCTACCTGCACCTGGCCGCCGAGCCGGCGCTGACCCGGTCGCTGCTCGACATCGGCCTGACCGGCGTGGCGTTCGAGTCGGTGGAGGAGAACGGCGGCCTGCCGCTGCTGCTGCCGATGTCGGTGATCGCCGGCCGCATCGCCAGCCAGATCGGTACCACGCTGCTGCACCGCCCGCAGGGTGGCAAGGGCAAGCTGCTGGGCGGCATGGCCTCCACGCCGCGCGGCAAGGTCGTCGTGCTGGGTGCCGGTGCGGCCGGTGGCAACGCCGCCGCGCTGGCCGCCGCCGCGGGTGCCAACGTGGTGGTGTTCGACAAGCGCCAGGACCGCCTGGCCGAAATGATGGCGATGGGTCCGAACGTGACCGCGTTGTACGCCTACGAGTCGTCGGTGGCGCAGGAAGTGCGCGATGCCGACCTGGTCGTCGGTGCCGTGCTGATTCCCAGCGCCAAGGCCCCGCGCGTGGTCACCGAGGACATGGTCAAGACCATGGAGAAGGGTTCGGTGCTGGTCGACATCTCGATCGACCAGGGCGGCTGCTTCGAGACTTCGCGTCCGACCACCTGGAAGGAACCGACCTACGACGTGCATGGCGTGACGCATTTCTGCGTGACCAACATGCCCGGTGCGGTGCCGCAGACCTCCTCGCTGGCCATTTCGGCCGCGATCCTGCCGTACGTGCAGCGCCTGGCCGCCGGCAACCAGTGGCGCGAGTTCGAGCCGCTGCGCGTGGGCATCAACGTCGATGGCGGCAAGCTGGTGCATCCGGCGCTGCAGGGCGTGGTCTAAGCGCCCCGGCGTCCGGGCCGGCGCCCCCTCCTTTGAGAGGAGGCGCCGGCAGGCGGGCGAGGGTACGGCCGAGGTGTGACATCGCGCGCGTGCCGTAACCCTCGCCCCCGACCTCGCTCCCGATCCGGCGGGAGCTTCTGGAAACCTGCGCCTTTCCAGAAAAATCAAGCTTCTACACCCTCAAGGCCCTGTGTAGACTTGGGGCGAAGTCTCGAGGGGAATCCACTCCGGTGGCGCGAAGCGCAGCAAACGCAAAGAAACCAGTCGAATCCGTGGGCCTCAGCGAAGAGG
Organism: Frateuria sp.; assembly: GCF_035695185.1. GTDB lineage: Bacteria > Pseudomonadota > Gammaproteobacteria > Xanthomonadales > Rhodanobacteraceae > Frateuria_A. The sequence goes on along the minus strand of NZ_DASSES010000089.1, from coordinate 27,644 downwards.
CCAAGCGCCGCTTGCGCGAAGCAGGAGCCCTGCTGCTGCTTCCGCTGGCGGTCTACCTGCTGGTCTGCCTGGCCAGCTACAACGACCAGGATCCCAGCTGGGGGCACGTCGGCACGATCGAGCATGCGCGCAACTTCGGCGGTGCGGTCGGCGCCAACATCGCCAACCTGCTGCGTTACATCTTCGGTTGGGTGTCCTATTGCTTTCCGCTGCTGCTGCTGTTGCTGGGCGTGCAGGTGCTGCGCCAACGCGGCGAGAAGGCCGAGCATCCCTGGGAGTCCTCGCTGCGCCTGATCGGCTTCGTGTTCTTCTTCATCACCGCGCCGGCGCTGCTCTATCTCAACTTCGCCGAGCCGGTGCTGCCGCAGGGCGTGGGCGGCATCATCGGGCAGTGGGTCGGCCACGGCCTGTTGCAGGCCTTCGGTGAAAAAGGTGCGCCCCTGTTGCTGCTGGCGCTGTTCCTCATCGCAGTGACACTGGCGACCGGCCTGTCCTGGTTCAGGGTGATGGACTGGACCGGGCAGGGCACGCTGATGCTGTTCGGCTGGCTGCGCGGCAAGCTCAGGCAGGCGCCGGAAGTGGCCAAGGCGCAACAGGCGCGCGCCGAGCGCGAGGTGGTCAAGAAGGCCGAGGCGGTCAAGCAGGCCAAGCGCGAGCCGGTGCGTATCGAGACGCCGCCGGCACCGGTCGCCAAGAGCGAGCGCGCGAAACTCGAGACGCAGATTCCGCTGTTCGTGGGCGCCTCGCAGCCCGGTGAACTGCCGCCGCTGTCGCTGCTGGACGAGGCGCCGGAGCAGGGACCGGGCTACTCGGAAGAAACGCTGGAAGTGCTCTCGCGCCAGGTGGAGCTGAAGCTCAAGGACTTCCGCATCGAGGCCAAGGTGGTCGGCGTTTACCCCGGCCCGGTGATCACCCGCTTCGAGCTGGAGCCCGCCGCCGGCGTGCGCGGTTCGCAGGTGTCCAGCCTGGACAAGGACATCGCCCGCGGCCTCTCGGTGGTGAGCGTGCGCGTGGTCGACGTCATTCCCGGCAAGAACGTGATCGGCCTGGAAATTCCCAACTCCAGGAAGCAGATCGTGTATCTGTCCGAGATCCTTCGTTCGGACAAGTACGACCAGATGAAGTCGCCGCTGGCGCTTGCGCTTGGCAAGGACATCGGCGGCAAGCCGGTGGTCACCGACCTGGCCAAGATGCCGCATCTGCTGGTCGCCGGTACTACCGGTTCGGGCAAGTCGGTCGCGGTCAATGCGATGGTGCTCTCGCTGCTCTACAAGGCGAGCCCGAAAGACGTTCGCATGATCATGATCGACCCCAAGATGCTGGAGCTCTCGGTCTACGAGGGCATCCCGCACCTGCTCGCGCCGGTCGTGACTGACATGAAGGAAGCCGCCAACGCGCTGCGCTGGTGCGTCGCGGAGATGGAGCGGCGCTACAAGCTGATGGCCGCGGTGGGTGTGCGCAACCTCGGTGGGTTCAACAAGAAGGTCAGGGATGCGGAGGCCGCCGGACAGCCGCTGCTCGACCCCCTGTTCCGCCCCAATCCGGAGATGCCCAATCTGGCTGCGGAGCCGCTGGAGCCGCTCCCCTACATCGTCATCATCATCGACGAGTTCGCCGACATGATGATGATCGTCGGCAAGAAGGTCGAAGAGCTGATCGCCCGCCTGGCGCAGAAGGCGCGCGCCGCCGGCGTGCACCTGGTGCTGGCCACCCAGCGTCCGTCGGTGGACGTGATCACGGGCCTGATCAAGGCGAACATTCCGACCCGCATCGCCTTCCAGGTGTCGTCCAAGATCGACTCGCGCACGATCCTCGACCAGTCCGGGGCCGAAGCGTTGCTCGGTCACGGCGATATGCTCTACCTGCCGCCCGGCACCGCCACGCCCGAGCGCGTCCATGGCGCGTTCGTGGACGACCACGAAGTGCACGGCGTGGTCGCCTGGCTCAAGGCGCAGGGTGCGCCGCAGTACATCGAAGGCGTGCTGGAGGAAGTGCAGGCCACCGCCGACGGCAAGTTCATCAACGACGCGGGCCTGCCGCAGGACGGCGAGGAAGGCGGCGACGCCGACGCGCAGCTCTACGACAAGGCCGTGGCCGTGGTCACGCAGACCCGGCGCGCCTCGATCTCCGGCGTGCAACGCCACTTGCGTATCGGCTACAACCGCGCCGCGCGGCTGATCGAGCAGATGGAGCAGGATGGTGTGGTCAGCGCTCCGCAGCACAACGGCAACCGCGAGGTGCTGGCGCCGCCGCCGCCCAAGTAACGGGGCCGTGACCTCCGGCACTGCCGCAGGTCGCCGCCAACGGTTTTCAATCCAGCGAAAGAAACCGGTCCCCACCGGAAGCAGCTCCCCTTCCCCCAGACAAAGTTCCGCCGATGACTCACTTGCAGGATGCAGGGTGGCCCCGCGTGGACGAGGGCGGCCAGCGCTCGGCCGACATCGCCGGATCGCTGTGCCGTGCCGCACAGCTGGCCAGCTCCGGAAGAGCGCGGGAGGCGCTGGATCTGTTGGACACGCAGCCGCCGCCGGCAGACGCCGAGCGACTGCGGCTGCGGGCCAGGTGCTTGCTTGCGCTCGGACGCCCGGACGCTGCGGCGACCAGCCTGCGTGAGCTGCTTGCGCTGGCCCCGGCGGAAGGGGATGCATGGCTAGCCCTCGCCGTGGCGGCAGGACAGTGCGGGTTGCCCGGCGAGGCGGCCTCGCACGCGCAGCAGGCGATCGAGCTCGGCGCGGACCCGGTCGCCGCCGGCATGACCCTCGCTCGGGCGCTGTTCGAAGTGGGTCGTTACGGCGCTTCCGAGGACGCCTTCCGCGAGGTGCTTCGCCTGGCTCCCGGGTACAGCGCCGCGCATGCCGCGCTGGTCGAGTTGATCTGGATGCGTACCGGTGATCTGGAGGATGCCGTCGGTGCAGGCGGGGCAGCGGCCCCGGACAGTTCTCTCGACGTGCAACTGGCCCATGCGCGGTCATTGCTGCAGGCTGGCGCCACGGCCGCCGCCGCGCGCTGCCTGGAGGCACTGGTCGGGCGCTACCCGCAACACGTGCCGCTGCTGCTGCTCACCGCCCAGGCACTGGTCGAGTCCCGGCCCGAAGCGGCATGCCGCCTGACCGCCCGTGCCGTCGGCCTGGCGCCCCGAAGCCGGCCGGCGGTAGGCCTGCACGGCGTGGCGCTGCTGGCGTCGGGGAAGGTCCGCGAGGCGGCGGCGCTGGCCGAGCGCCTGCTGGCGACCTCTCCGGGCGACATCCAGGCCAATGCCCTGCGGGCGACGGCGTGGCGGTTGCTGGGGGACGAGCGCTATGCCGCGCAGTACGACTATGCGCGCCGGGTCACCCGCGCCACCATCGAGGCGCCAACGGGCTGGGCCTCGCTGGAAAGCTATCTCGCGGACCTGGCCGGATGTCTGCACGAGCTTCACCGGGGGCTGGTCGCCGCGCCCCTCGGGCAATCCGTGCGGGGCGGCACGCAGGTCGAGCTGCACCCGCACCGCGCCGGGGTGGCGGAGCCGATCCGCGTCTTCCCGGACGCGATAGCCCCGGTCGTCAGGGAGCACCTGCGGCGGCTCGCCGCGTCCGAACCCGGGATGGACGGAGGCGGCGCCTACCGCTTCGATGGCCTGTGGACGGTCCGCCTGGGCTCGCAGGGCTACCACGCGCATCATTTTCATGGACGCGGCTGGATTTCTTCCGCATGCCACATCGAAGTGCCCAGGATGTCGGGCGGCGAGCGGGCCGGATGGCTGGCATTCGGTGCGTCCGGCTATCCGACACCGCGCCCGGTCGAGGCCGAGCACTGGGTCGAGCCCGTTCCGGGACGGCTGACGCTGTTCCCGTCCTGGATGTGGCACGGCACCGAGGCGTTCCGTTCCGAGCCCGGTGCGAACAGGCTGAGCGTGGCGTTCGACATCGTCCCGGGCTAGCCTTGTCGTTCAGCGCGCAGGCGGGGTACGGGCTTATCCTGTCCCCTCGACGCGCGATCGTCCGATGCGGGAAACCATGAGCAGAACTTCCACCTTGCGTTTGCTGGCGCTGCTGTGCGCCGGATTCCTCTCCTGCGCGCAGGCTGCCACGCCGCATGCACGTGCCCGGCTCGATGCCTTCGCCAATGGGCTGCATGCACTCACCGGCCACTTCAGCCAGACGCTGATCGATGCCAACGGGCATCGCGGCCAGACCAGCACCGGTACGCTCGCGCTGGAGGCCCCGCGCGAGTTCCGCTGGGACACGCTTGCGCCGTACAAGCAGCTGATCGTCGCCGACGGCAGCCGGGTGTGGCTGTACGACCCGGAACTGGAGCAGGTCACCGTGCGCCGGCAGAGCAGCGAGGAGGCGCACAGCCCATTGACGGTCCTGACGGACCTCGCCCAGATGGATCGCGACTTCAACGTCACTGAGCGCGGGGAGCGCGAGGGACTGGTCTGGCTGCGGCTGACCTCCAAGGGAGCGGACCCGCAGTTCGACTATGCCGACCTGGGCTTCGGCCCACAGGGTCTGCAGCGGATGATGTTCCGCGACCAGCTCGGAGCCACCACCGATATCCGTTTCTCCGACTGGCAGCGCAATCCGTCCATTCCGCCGGCGACCTTCAACTTCGTCCCGCCGCCGGGGGCGGACGTGATCGGCGATCTTCCGGTGATGACCACCCAGCCGCTGCGGGACTGACCGGGCCATGCCCGTGCTCCGTCAGTTGCCGCGCTGGGCGTGGGTGGGCGGCGGCGCACTGGCGTTCATCGCAGGCCTGGTCAATGCCGCCGGCTACCTGGGCTTTCGCCATCAGTCGATCAGCAACCTGACCGGTTCCACGACATTGCTGGGCGTCTCCATCGGCACCGCCGACGGTGGCGAGGCCTTGCACTGGACCCTGTCGCTGTTGGCCTTCGTCGTCGGCGCCATCGCCAGCGGTGCCATCGTGCAGAAAAGCACGCTCAAGCTCGGTCGCCCCTACGGCGTGGCGCTCCTGCTCGAGTCGCTGTTGCTGTTCGCCGCGGTACCGCTGCTGGACCGCCAGTGGTCCGCTGGCCTGTGGCTGGCCTCGATGGCCTGCGGGCTGCAGAACGGCATGTTCAGCACCTACAGCGGCGCGGTGTTCCGCACCACCCATGTCTCGGGCATGTTCACCGATCTGGGCGTCTATCTGGGCCATCGCCTGCGCGGGCTGGAGGTCGACAGCCTGCGCCTGCGCGTCTGCCTGCTGGTGATCGGCAGCTTCATGCTCGGCGGCGCCGCCGGCGCCGTCCTCTTCGAACGTTTGCGCGAGCACAGCCTGCTGATCCCGGCGGTGTTGACCGGCCTGTGCGGCGGCCTCTACAGCCTTTATCGCCAGCGTGCGGCAACCCAATAAGGCTTGTCTGGCGCGGTCCTGCGCGGGCAGGCCGCACGCCGCCTGCCACGCGACGGGCGTTATCATGCCGCGATGCCCGACACCGCCAGCCTGTTCCCCGAATCCGACGCGCTCAAGCCGCTGGCCGAGCGCATGCGCCCCGCCAGTTTCGACGAGATCGTCGGGCAGCCGCGCCTGACCGCCGCCCAGTCGCCGCTGCGCCGCGCGCTGGAAGCGGGAAGGGTGCACTCGATGGTGCTGTGGGGACCGCCAGGCTGCGGCAAGACCACGCTGGCACTGCTGGTAGCGCGCTACGCCGACGCCGACTTCCGCGCCATCTCCGCCGTGCTCTCCGGGCTGCCGGACGTGCGCAAGGCGCTGGCCGAAGCCGAGGCGAACTTTTCGCAGGGGCGACGAACCGTGCTCTTCGTGGACGAGGTGCACCGTTTCAACAAGGCTCAGCAGGATGCCTTCCTGCCGCACATCGAACGGGGCGTGATCGTGTTCGTCGGCGCCACCACCGAAAACCCATCGTTCGAGCTCAACTCCGCGCTCCTCTCGCGCTGCCGCGTGCACGTGCTGGAGGCGGTCTCGGCCGAGGCCATCGTGGCGGCGCTGGAGCGTGCGCTGGCCGATGAGGAGCGTGGCCTCGGCCGGCTGCACCTGCAGATCGCGCCCGAATCCCTGCAACTGATTGCCCAGGCCGCCGACGGCGACGTGCGCCGCGCGCTCACGTTGCTGGAAATCGCGGCGGAGCTGGCTGAAGAAGGACGCATCGACGAGGCGACGCTGACCCAGGTGCTGGCCGACCGCACGCGTCGTTTCGACAAGGGAGGCGAGCAGTTCTACGACCAGATCTCGGCGCTGCACAAGTCGGTGCGCTCGTCTGACCCCGATGCCGCCGTGTACTGGCTCTGCCGCATGCTCGATGGTGGCTGCGACCCCCTGTACCTGGCGCGCCGCATGACCCGCATGGCGGTCGAGGACGTGGGCCTGGCCGAGCCGCGCGCCTGGCGCATGGCGCTGGACGCCTGGGATACCTACGAGCGCCTCGGCAGTCCCGAAGGGGAGCTGGGCCTGGCGCAGCTGGCCATCTGGCTGGCCATCGCCCCCAAGAGCAACGCCGCGTACATGGCCTACAACAAGGCCCGTGCCGCCGTACGGGAGACCGGCACGCTCGAGGTGCCGATGCACCTGCGCAATGCACCCACCAAGCTGATGAAAGGCCTGGGCTACGGCAAGGGCTACCAGTACGACCACGATGCCGCCGGCGGCGTTGCGCTCGACCAGCAGTGCCTGCCCGCCGCGCTCGGTGGAACGGTCTTTTACGACCCGGTCGACCGCGGCCTGGAACAGAAGCTCCGCGAAAAACTCCTGGCGCTGCGCGAAGCACGCCGGCAGGCCCGCGGGAAATAAGCCCGCTCTCCCCGGAAATGTGGCTCCCTCACCCTGGCCGTGCCGGGAGGGCGAAGCGACGCTTGATCTTCGGCCTGCTGGCTCCCTACAGTCGGCCCACCGACCGGGGAGGGGCCACCATGCGGATCCTGATTGCGGCATTGATCGGCGGCATCGTGATGTTCATCTGGGGCGCCGTGGCGCACATGGCGTTGGGCCTGGGCAATCCGGGCATCCGCCCGCCTGCCCACGAGGACGCCGTGCTTTCCAGCCTGCACGAGGGCCTGGGCAACGAGCCGGGCGTCTACATCCTGCCCTGGCTCGACCCGGGCGCCATGCACGACGAGGCGGTCGCCAAGGCTTACGCCGCCAAGGCCAGTAGCGCGCCGTACGCCTGGGTGGTCTACCTGCCGCAAGGCGGCGACATGACCCGCATGGGCCCGCAACTGGTCACGCAATGGGTCTCCGACACGCTGGCCGCGCTGGTGCTCGCGATGCTGATGAGCGTGCCGGGCCTGGGCCTTCGTCGGCGCCTCGGCCTGGGTGGCGCGGCGGCGGTGTTCGCCTGGCTGAGCACCATGGTCCCGTACTGGAACTGGTACCGGTTCCCGACCAGCTTCACGGGCGCGGCGCTGCTCGAACAGCTGGTCGGCTGGCTCCTCGCCGGCGCGGCGATGGCGTGGTGGATCGGCCGCCGTGAACGCAGGTCCGTCTGAACCGGACCGCAGGGCGGGGGAAGGGCGTTGCGTTGCTAGTGCGTAGCCGCCACGGCGATAATCGACCGTTCAAGCACTTCGACGGAACGCCTCCATGCTGGACCCCGCCCTCCTGCGCTCGCGCCTGGCCGACACCGCCGCGCGCCTCAAGCAAACCCGTGGCTTCGACCTGGACGTCGTTGCCGTCGAAGCGCTGGAGGCGGAACGCAAGCGCCTCTCCACCGAAACGCAGGAGCTGCAGAACCTGCGCAACACGCGTTCCAAGGCGATCGGCCAGGCGAAGGCCAGGGGCGAGGACGTCGCTCCGCTGATGGCCGAGGTGGCCGGCATCGGCGACAGGCTCAAGGCCAACGAACAGGCGTTGGGCGAAGTGCAGTGCAAGCTGGCCGGCCTCGCGCTCGGGATCCCCAACCTGCCGCACGAATCGGTGCCGGTCGGCAGGGATGAGCAGGACAACGTCGAGATCAGCCGCTGGGGCGAGCCGCGCAGCTTCGATTTCGCGGTCAGGGACCACGTGGAACTGGGCGAGCGCCACGGCTGGCTCGATGGCGACGCCGGTGCCAAGCTCTCGGGCGCGCGTTTCACCGTGCTGCGCGGGCAACTGGCGCATCTGCATCGCGCGTTGGGCCAGTTCATGCTGGACCTGCACACGGGCGAGCACGGCTACCTCGAATGCAACGTGCCGGTGATCGTCAATGCCGACAGCATGCAGGGCACCGGCCAGTTGCCGAAGTTCGAGGAGGACCTGTTCGCGACCCAGGTCGGGGACTCGAAGCGCTACCTGATCCCCACCGCCGAAGTGCCGCTGACGAACCTGGTGCGCGACACCATCCAGGACGCCGACGCGCTGCCGCTGCGCATGACCGCCCATACACCCTGCTTCCGCGCCGAGGCCGGCAGCTACGGCCGCGATACCCGCGGCATGATCCGCCAGCACCAGTTCGAGAAGGTCGAGATGGTGCAAGTGGCGCGGCCGGACCAGTCGCACGCGCAACTCGAAGAGATGGTCGGGCACGCCGAGATCGTGTTGAAAAAGCTCGGCCTGCCATACCGCAAGATGCTGCTCTGCAGTGGAGACATGGGCTTCACCGCAGCCAAGACCTATGACCTGGAGGTATGGCTGCCCAGCCAGAACACCTATCGGGAAATCTCCAGCTGCTCCAACTGCGAGGATTTCCAGGCCCGCCGCCTGCAGGCCCGCGTGCGCAACCCGCGAACCGGCAAGCCCGAGCTCGTCCACACCTTGAATGGCTCGGGGCTGGCCATTGGCCGGACCCTCATCGCGGTGATGGAGAACTACCAGAACGCCGACGGTTCGATTACCGTACCCGACGCGCTGAGGCCCTACCTGCGCGGTCTGGACCGCCTGGCCTGACGCGCTTCCCAACAAACGGAGAGATGGCCGAGCGGTTTAAGGCACCGGTCTTGAAAACCGGCGAAGGGTCAAACCTTCCGTGGGTTCGAATCCCACTCTCTCCGCCATATCGTTCTTACAAGTACTTGACTTATTTCGCTAAGTTTCGGCAGAACGTGGGGCGGTATGCCATTCGGTATGCCACCTGTCGTTTGCTTTGATTCCCTCACAGTCGGCCCCAATCTCGCGGTGGCGCAATTTGCCCTGTGTCGCGTGAGCCCCATGGCGAGGGCTCTGCCGGGCGTTGCATCGATGTTGTGGGAGGGTACCGCCTCGATTGGTACACAAGAGTCAGCCCGAAGAATTGTTCTTGTTTTTTGACATCCGAGGATGTAAAAAAACAGGAACACACTCTTTGGGGTCACGAATGGATCTGCCTTTCCAGCCGCACGTGTTCGTCGATCTCGATCATATCGAGGCCGAGCTACGCCGCGGGTTCGCGCTGTCCGCGCGAGACCTGCGAGACGTAGCGGTGCGCATCTACCAGGGCTTTATCCGGGTAAGCGGTCTCCATCCTAAGGGTTTCAACGGCACTAACGCTTGGGCGGAAGGCACGGCTCACCTGCGGGCAACGCTGATTCCCAAAGGTTGGACGGCGGATGATCCCCTCGGTCAGCCTCGGATCGTCGCACCGGGTGGCAAGCTCAGTATCACGGTCAGCAGCGGCAACGTTGATACCGGTGTTTCCCATCGGGTTCCGCAGACGCGTAATGACAAGGGCAGCCAGACGGCGAGCAGTGTGCAGTTCAATGCTCGCCAAGGTGTGCTGTTCCCGGTGCCGACGGCGGACCACACTCCGGCTCCCAAAGACTCAGGGCAGGTACTCTGGATTTTGCTCTACTACATCGATCTCGATGCAGGGCATATGCGGATGGAGTTGTCCCGTCCGACTGGGATGTCCGATGCGGACAAGATCAATGGCTGGTCAGTGCGGTACATCCTGCCGCCGATCTCGCTGCTGCCCAATGTTCAAGATCAAGGTCCGGATGAGCTGCCGGACATTGATTTCGACGTAGTTCCAAAACAGTCCTGATGTGTCATGGAATTGCCATTCAACCCCTCGCGGCTCGTCGCGGCACGTAAACGCGCAAAGCTTAGTAAAAAGGATCTCGCCGAGCGTGCTGAGCTTACTCAAAGGAGCATCGCGCTCTACGAGGAAGGACGACAACCGTCACCTGCCACGATCACTCGGCTCTGCCAAGTACTCGGCGTTCCCGCCGAGTTCTTTTTTGCACCTGACTTGAGCCTGCCCACATCAAAGAGTGCAAGCTTTCGCTCGTTCTCGCGGATGACTTCGGCCCAGCGCGATGCTGCGCTGGCTGCAGGTGGGTACGCCTTTGCTTTTTCCACCTGGATCGAACGCCACTTCCAACTACCGTCCCTGGGAGTACCGGATCTTGGTGACATGGATCCCGAAGCAGCGGCGGAAATCGTGCGTTCTGAATGGGGCTTGGGAGCTCTGCCCATCAAGAACATGGTCCATCTTCTGGAGTCGCGTGGTGTACGTGTGTTCTCCCTCGTTGAAGACAGTCGAGAGGTGAACGCGTTCTCATCATGGCGAGAGGGCCAGACACCCTTCGTGTTCCTGAACACGGTCAAATCATCGGAGTCCAGCCGCTTTGACGCCGCGCATGAGCTAGGCCATCTGGTGCTCCACCGGCATGGTGAGCCCAAGGGCAAGCAGGTTGAGATGGAGGCCAACGCGTTTGCTTCGGCGCTTTTGATGCCGAAGTCGGAAATGCTCGCCATCGCGGGCCGCTGCCGCTCGGTGCTTGACGTGCTTGAGTTGAAGAAGCGTTGGAATGTATCGGCGATGGCTCTGGTTTATCGGCTGCACAAGGTCGGCGTGCTCACCGAATGGCTTTACAAATCGATGTGCATCGAGCTCAGCCGCCAAGGCATGCGGACGCGCGAGGTCGATAGCGCGGAGCGCGAGACCTCTCTTGTATTCAAGAAAGTGTTCGATGCGATGAAGGCGCAGGGGCGAGGTCTTGTAGAAGCGGCGTCCGACCTTCGGTTACCCGTGGAGGAATTGCACCGACTGGTGTTCGGGCTTACGCCGGTTTCGCTGGGCGTTTCGAATACAGAAGTCCGAACGACTCCTCGTCGCAAAGGGCATTTGCGGCTGGTGCGCTGATAGGGAAGTGCCTGCTCCCAGGCTTGCCCAGTCCTCCCGCCCGTCACGAGCCGGAGTTCCATGGCACCGCGCCCTTCATCTGCAATTAGAGCAAGAAAAATCTTTTGCCGGAACACGTGAGCCGACCAATGAGCGACGACGACCAGTCATCCGAAGCCAAGGGACCTAGATCCCTGATGCTCTCGAGCGTGCTTTCCTCGGACGCCCTGGCCAAGTTGCGCATGCACGCCAGCATTGGGTCACAGTTCCGGGAGCTAGCGTTGGGCCAGAGTGAGGGCCTGCGGCAGGCCTACGTGGCCCTGCAGTACCCGGTAATTGGCGACTCAATCGCGCAGATACGCGCGCTCCTCAACGAGAATCCGATCGGCTCCTTGATGCGGGAGATGCAAGCGGCGCAGGAGCACATGCGTGCAATCCCAACGCTTCGGTTAGACCAGTTTCGAACTCCCATGAGCCATGAGATCGGCTCGATGCTTTCCAAGTTGCAGCGCAATCCGGTGGCCGAATGGCTACGCGTCGACCAGCTCCGCTTCCAGTCCAATCTAAGTGAGACACTGGCTGCCATCCGGCAGCCCTACCTAAACATCGGCAAGGAAATTAGCTCCTTCACGGCAGCCGTCGAACTCCAAAGCATCGGTTTGGCTGTGCGGGAGGGGCTCAGCTTTAATGAGTCCTTTGCGCACACTTTGCGTGCGGACCTCGGTGACTGGCGCGATGACACCGAGGAGCCGGCAGACCCTATCGATGTTGAGAGCCGCGCCGGCCTTTACGCCGATCGGGGGCTGCAGCCTGAGCTCGTGGCGTTTCCGGTTCTGACATTCAGCTCTTTGCTGGAACAGGCTGGCCTCATTCTGCCCGCCGTGGCCGGGGTTGCGCAGGCCGTCGCGAGCGAGGAACCGCTGGAGTTGACGAAAGCCGCCTATGCCTGGCTTTTGCACTTTGAGCATGCGATCCGCCATTTCATCAACCAAGCCATGACGCGAGCGGTGGGGCCGCGCTGGATCCAGCAACGGGTTTCTGCAGAGCTGATCGAAAAGTGGAAAGCCAAGCAGGAGGCTGCACTGGCAGCAAGCATGGCTCGCCCCTCCTTGCTGGACTACGCCGACTTCATGGACTACCCGCAGATCATCACCCGCAAGGACAATTGGCGGGAGGTCTTCAAACCCGTCTTTCTGCGCGAGGAACACGTGCGGGAGTCTTTCCATCGGCTGAAGCCGGTACGCAATGCAACGATGCACGCCGGCTTGATAACCCAACAGGACCTGCTGTTTCTGTGCGTGGAGATTCATCGGCTGACGAGCGCGATGCGATCATGACATCGGGCGCTTCGTTGTATCCCGCCGTGGCGCGCTATGGCGATATGGACATGGAGCCATTCGACGCCTACTTCGCGCGTTGGCCAAAAGCCCTGGACAGCATTCCAGAGCCAGTCGTCCGCGACTGGATCTACCGGCACTGGCATTGCTTTGCAGATCGCTGGATCGCACTTGAGCCCCATACCTGGCGTTTTGAGCTTGCCGAGTTCACTAACGCGGACATCCTGTCCATCGACCACGTGGGACATTGGATTGAAGACTTTGACGCCGAGGGTGTCGAATTCGTCAACGACTATCCTCGCGCTCAAGGAGCGGTCGGTCTGTTCATGCTTGCGCATGGAACATTTCCAACGCCGATAATTGTTGCTTGTAACGCTGGACAGCTCGAATATCCGCGAAGCGGAGGGCAGCGTATGAAGTCGCCGCTCCAGCTAATCGAAGGTCACACGCGGCTGGCGTGCCTTCGCGGCATGATTCACGCTCGGCACCCAAGTATCCGTGACTCGCACGCGGTGTGGCTGGCTCACGTGCCGCGAGGAGCAAAGCGCATGGCCAGCCACCCAGTCACCGGTCTTGGGTGAAGTGTGTGGGAATGCTCCAGTACCCAATGTAGGTTGAACTTTTACTCCAAAGCCTTGTCCGCTTTCGCCACAGCTTGTGCCATGTAGAAGCGAGGATACCGGCAACCTTCCCCCCGGGCGCCTTTTTATTGGTGCTTCGGAGCTGTGTGGTCGTGCAAACTGAGCCGACGCGGGCGCGCATCGCTCTTTCTATTGGAACAAAGTGACCACAGACGACAAAGCGCGCAAATCACGCACGCCATAGACCCAGCTCGGCAAGGTCGAATGTTTGTCTCTCCACTACGCGCGCTGGTCCTACTGAGCACCGGGCCACGGATATCACATGGCCGGTGCTGATCAGCTTGTCGGCCATAGATCAATCATGGTCGGTGCTGTAGAGAACCGCGATTAGCTCACGAGCAGGCGCGCGTGGGCCTCGTTCACCTGCTCAAGACTGGCGCGGGCATGCGCCATGACACACATCCCGCTCATCTCTGGAGCAGGGCGCGTCATCGATGTCATCGTCATCGGGTGGTAAAGCTCTCCCTCGACATCGAGGGAGGGTGGGAAAGTCAGGGCGGCGTCCGTAACCTTGTCGATGCACCTTCCATGATGGGTCCCGCCAGCTAGCAGGCACTTCCACGTACGAGTATTCACGCACCAAAGCCCCTTGGACAGCCGCTAACAATCGGTTGGACATCGTAGATTTCTTGTGAAGACCAACCAGTCGCGTAGGGAGGCAGGTGGCACGGGACCTGCCATTCTGGCATGAGCTAGCGAATCGTAGGGCCGGAAATTTACCGGGCTAATCGCCAGCGTACGCGGCGGCACGGGCAGCGGCCCGGACTAATGAAACGTCGGGCATGGCCGGACTCCGGGACATTCCAAGCTGGTAGTCGCCCCTCCCGGCCCAAGCGGACATCCACCGCCACTTCATCTTCCCTCGGGCGCAGGCCTTTCGCCCTCGAAGTACCACGCGCGGCTGGCGTTGACGATCGCCACGACCGATAGCATCACCGGCACCTCGATCAGAACACCGACCACAGTGGCGAGTGCGGCACCTGATCGGATGCCAAACAGACCAACGGCCGTTGCGACGGCCAGTTCGAAGAAGTTGCTGGCTCCGATCAGGGCCGAAGGGCCAGCAACGTCATGGGCTACGCCCAACCGTCGGTTGAGCAGGTAGGCAAGGCCCGAATTGAAATAGACCTGGATCAAGATCGGCACCGCCAGCATGGCAATGACCAGCGGCTGCCCGATGATCTGTCGCCCCTGGAAACCGAACAGGAGAACGAGCATCGCCAGGAGTGCGAGGAGAGAGAGGGGCGACAATCTGGCCAGCACTGCATCCAACCGCGGTCTCCCGCCATGGGCGAGGAACCAGCAACGCACAACGACCGCGACAGCCACCGGCACCAGTATGTACAGGCCGACCGAGAGTGCCAGCGTGGCCCAAGGCACGGTGATCGACGACAAGCCGAGCAGCAGCGCGACGAGTGGGGCAAAGGCGACAACCATGATGGCGTCGTTCAGCGCGACCTGGCTCAGGGTGAAGTTGGCGTTGCCTCGGCAGAGATGACTCCACACGAAGACCATCGCGGTGCAAGGCGCGGCGGCCAGGAGGATCAGCCCGGCCATGTAGGAATCGACTTGGTCGGGCGGAAGCCACCCGACGAACACGTGCTTGAGGAAGATCCATCCGAGCAGGGCCATCGAGAACGGCTTGACGGCCCAGTTGACGAACAGAGTCACGCCGATGCCGCGCCAGTGCTGACTGACTTGGCGCATGGAACCGAAGTCGACCTTGAGCAGCATCGGGATGATCATCACCCAGATTAGCAGCGCGACCGGCAAGTTGATCCTCGCCACTTCCATTGCGCCGAGCCGTGTAAAGGCAGCTGGGAAGGCATGCCCTAACGCCGTGCCGGCGATCATGCACAGAGCGACCCACGCGGTCAGGTAGCGCTCGAAAAGACCCATGCGCGGCGCGGCGTCAGCCATGGGAGGTCACCTCGTCCTCGGCTTGCATGTGCCCGATCCGATCCAGCGCTTGCTTGAGGGCGGCGCGGTCGTCCCACATTTCTGCCGGCAGGGCCAACAGCGCCCATAGTCGCGCCTTGATCGTCCGATGGGCCTGGCGGAAGGCTTCGCGCTTGTCCTCGTCGGAGCCATCCACTGCCGCCGGATCGGGCAGGCCCCAATGGGTGCGCACGAAGTCGCCGAACACGACTGGGCAAGCTTCAGCCGCGGCCGAATCGCAGACGGTCACGACCAAGTCCATCGGCGTTGTGCCGTCTGCTGCGAATTCATTCCATGATTTGCTGTGCAGGCTTGCCGTCGCGATGTTCTCCGCCGCCAGTTGCTCTAGGGCGTAGGGATTGATCGTGCCGGTGGGCTGGCTTCCCGCGCTGAACACCTCGAAGCGCTGGCCGGCCCAGGCACGCAGCGTGGCCTCGGCCAGAACGCTGCGCGCGGAATTGCCGGTGCACAGGAACAGGACGCGCTTCCTCATGCCGTGACTGTCCAGCGCTTTGGTCATGCAGGCGGCCGATGCCGGGCAGATCGAGCGAAATTCGCCGCTATCGCGCACCGCGGCGGGCACCGGCTCTCTGGCCGTCAGGGCATAACCGCGGCGAGCAAAGAAGGGCGCTGCCGTTAGAGTGAGCAGCACCAACTGACGCAAACCTCGCTCTCGGGCGAGGGACTCCGCAGCTTGCAGCAAGGCGCAGCCGAGGCCTGAGCCACGCTGGTCTCGAGCGACGGCCAGCGAGCGCAGCAGCCCGGCGTCGCCAAAACGCTCGAGCCCTACCACGCCAAGCACATGCTCGCCCTCGACCGCGACGATGAAGTCGACGGCGGCGGTGGCCAAGTCTTCGACGGGTAGTTGATTATCGGACAGCAGTGCATGGATTTCCCGATGTTCCGATGGCAACGCGTGGCGCAGGTTCATCAGCAGCAACCCGATTCGGGAGTGCAGCAAGCGCTCCCTTTCTCAATCTTCGGCTTCATTTGCCGTACGTCGGGCGTGCATGCGGCCCCGTCGGTCGCGCACGCCTGGTCGCCCGCGTAATAGGTCGTGGCATCGCCAAAGGTGTGGAAGGTCTCCCAGCGGGTGCCTTGCGGGTCCTCGGTCCAGTATTTGTCGGACCTGGCATAACAGCAGACGGTCGCCTCTTCTGGCACCACGGAGCCGCCGGCGGCATCCAGGCGTCGGCCCAGATCGCCCAGCGCGTCCGCATCGGCCGCCTGGATGCCCAAGTGATCGACACCGGGGGCGCGGCCGGTGTTGGAGATGGCGAAGTTCACGCGGGGGTCTTCAAGCATCCACTTGGCGTAGTCGGCCTTCTGGACAGTTGGCGGTGTCGCGAACAGGCGGGTATAGAAGCGGATGCTGGCCTCAAGGTCGGCCACATTGAGATGCACGTGGAAGCGGTTCATCGGGACACCTTCCTTTTGGGACTACAGGGCTGGTTGGGGGCGCAGCTGGCGACGCCGCTGCAACAGTTCTCGGTCAGGTAGTCGATCAGGCCATTCATCTGCAGGTAGTTGGCGCGCACGCGGATCACCCGGCCTTCGCGCTGGTCATGGACCAAGGCCGCGGCGCGCAGGATGTTCAGATGGGCGGTCAACGTGGCGGCCGGGATATCAAGACGCTCCCGAAGCTCGCCCACGGGCAAGCCGTCGGGACCTGCCTGTACGAGGATGCGAAAGGCTGCCAGCCGAGAATCGTGGCTAAGCGCGGTGAGGGACTTGAGGGCGGTTTGTGTTTCCATATTTCCAGAATACTGGAAATATTACGCTAGTCAACTGTTATGGTGGGCCCGTCGAAGCCGCTGCGAAGGATCGCGCACGTTACGTAGCTGGGCTACTTCAAGTAGCTCTTGAGCACGGCCAGCACAGACTCAAGTTCCGCCTCACGCTTGGAGGCGGAGCCGGTGGCCACATGCTCGCGCAGGTGGCCTTCGAGCAGCTGCAGCATCAAGCCCTGGATTGCCCCGCGCACGGCCGCCACCTGATGCAGGAGCGCACCGCAATCGGCCTGCGCCTCCAGACTGCGCTCCAGTGCGGCAACCTGGCCGCCGATACGGCGCACGCGCGCAACGAGTTGTTTGTTGTCAGTAGACACATGGGACATGGATCGGTCACCTTTGGTCGTATACCCTAGGGGGCTATCCTACCCGAGCCACGCTGATGAACCAGCCTGATGTATCCGTTTATATGCACGCCCACGAATTCAACGAGGGCAACCCGCTGGCAGAGAAGAACACGCTGCGTGCGGTCGGCATCACGGCCGTAATGATGGTGGTCGAGATCACCGGCGGCTATCTCCTCAATTCAATGGCGTTGCTGGCCGATGGCTGGCACATGAGTTCGCATGCATTGGCGCTGGGCCTATCGGTGGGCGCCTACGCGCTCGCGCGGCGGCTTGCGAAGGATCGGCGCTTTGCCTTTGGCACCTGGAAGATCGAGGTGCTGGGCGGCTACAGCAGCGCGCTACTTCTGGGCGTCGTTGCCGCGCTGATGCTCTTCCAATCGGTAGAGCGCCTGTTCTCGCCGTTGGCTATCCACTATGGGGAGGCCATGGTCATCGCCGCCGTCGGCCTGGCCGTCAACCTGCTATGTGCCTGGCTGCTAAAGGACGGACATCACGAGCATGGTCACGCTCACCACCACCATGACATCAACCTGCGCTCGGCTTACCTGCATGTCATCGCCGATGCGGCGACATCCGTGATGGCGATCCTGGCGCTGGCGGGGGGCAGGTACTTCGGCTGGAACTGGCTCGACCCGGTCATGGGCATTGCAGGCGCGGGTCTGGTCGCGAACTGGGCCTATGGGCTGCTGAAGCAATCAGGCAAAGTATTGCTCGATGCCGAGATGGACAGCCCGGTGGTGGAAGAAATCCGCGAGGTCGTGGCCGAGCGCTTTCCTCAGGCCGCCATCAGTGACCTGCATGTCTGGCGGGTAGGGAAGGGCTTCTATGCCTGCATCCTGGCGCTCGTAAGCGGCTCGGACATCGCACCCGCAGCGGTGCGGGACGCGCTTGCCATACACGAAGAACTCGTGCACGTGACGGTTGAGGTCGCACGTCCCGGTAGCTGCTGAGTGTCGCGATAAGCGTCAGGACCGGGCAGGCTTGATCGCGGACACCGTGCTATTCGTGCCGTCCGTGTGCAGCGTGAATTGCACCTTGTCGCCCACCTTGGCCTGCTTGAGTACGTCCGGCGTGGCGTGGAAGGGCATGGTCATGGCGGGCCAGCCGATCGCTGGAATCGCCTGGTGCTGCAGGGTGATGGTGCCCTGCTTGAGGTCGATGGCTTTGATGACGCCGACCGCCTGTGCCTCGGTCGGCCTGGCGGTGTGCTGCATGCCCGGCATGTTGGGATCCATCTGCAGCGGGCCGGCGAACGCCGGGGCGGCAGCGAGCGTGCCGACCAGGCAAAGGGCCAGTACTTTCGTCTTCATGGGTCAATCTCCTTGCGGGTGGGTGAAACGATGGAATGGCGCTGTGCTTTGCACAGGCGGTGCAGCATCAGCAGGTGGAAGGCGGCCGGAAGCACCACCATGGACAGCAGGGGCGCGGTGAGCATGCCGCCCATCATCGGTGCGGCAATGCGCTGCATGACCTCGGCGCCGGCGCCGTGGCCGAGCAGGATCGGTAACAGGCCGGCCAGGATCACCGCAACCGTCATCGCCTTGGGCCGCACGCGTTGCACGGCGCCTTCGCGGATCGCCTCGTCCAGCGCCGCCGGGCCGGCGTGCGGATCGAGCGCGAGGCGCCGGTCCCAGGCCTGGCGCAGGTAGAGCAGCATGACCACGCCGAACTCGGCCGCCACGCCGGCCAGCGCGATGAAGCCGATGATGGTGGCCACCGACACGGCATGGCCGAGCAGCCAGATCAGCCACAGTCCGCCGACCAGCGACAGCGGCACGCTCAGCATGATCAGCGCCGCCTCGCTGGCGCGCCGGAACACTGCGTAGATCAGCCCGAAGATGATCGCCAGCGCGATCGGCACGACCAGCTTGAGCCGCTGCATGGCGCTGGCGAGGAACTCGAACTGGCCCGACCAGGCCACGGTGACCCCTGGCGGCAGCTCGGTCTGCTGTGCAACCGCTCGCTGCAGACGGCCGACCACGGTGCCGAGGTCGCTGCCATCGGTATCGACGTACACGTAGGTCGCGAGCTGGCCGTCCTCGCTCTTGAGCATGGACGGCCCGGTCGCCAGCGTGACGTCGGCGACCTGGCTCAAGGTGAGTTGCGCACCATCGGAGGCAACGATGGGTAGCTGCCGCAGGGCACCGACCGAATCGCGTTCGGCGCGCGGATAACGCACCACGATGGGGTAGCGCTCGCGGCCCTCGATCGTCTGCCCGATCGGGTCGCCGCCGACCACGGTGGCCACCAGTTGCTGCACGCGCGCCTGCGTGAGGCCGTAGCGTGCTGCATCGACCGGCCGCACGTGCACGTCGACATAGCGACCGCTGGTGGGCCGTTCGGCAATGGCTGAGCTAACCCCGGGCACGCTTTTCGCGAGCGTCTCGATGCAGTCGGCGACCTCCTGCAAGGTCTTGAGGTCGGTACCCAGCACCTTGATGCCGATCGGGCTCTTGATACCGGTGGAGAGCATGTCGATGCGGTTGCGGATCGGCGGCACGAACAGGTTGGTGAGGCCGGGCACCTTGACCGCCTTGTCCAGCTCCTCCTTGATCTTCGCCATGGTCATGCCAGGGCGCCACTGGTCCTTCGGCTTGAAGGTAATCGTCGTCTCGAACATCTCCAGCGGCGCGGGATCGGTCGCCGTTTCCGCGCGTCCGGCCTTGCCGAACACGTGGTCGACCTCCGGCACGGTCTTGATCATGCGGTCGGTCAGCTGCAGCAGCTGCGCCGCCTTGCCGGCGGAAAGGCCGGGCAGGGCGGTGGGCATGTAGAGCAGCGTGCCTTCATCCATCGCCGGCATGAATTCGCTACCCAAGCGGCTCATCGGTACTAGGGCACTGAGCAGCAGCAGGCCGGCGAGCACCAACGTCGTCCTGGGCCAGTGAAGCACGGCGTCGATGACCGGCCGGTAGCCTCGCATCAGCCACCGGTTGAGCGGGTTCTCCATCTCGCCGCGAATGCGTCCGCGCACCAGGTAGCCCATCAGCACCGGCACCAGCGTCACCGCCAGGCCGGCCGCCGCCGCCATGGCGTAGGTCTTGGTGAACGCCAGCGGCGAGAACAGCTTGCCTTCCTGGCCCCGCAGGGCGAACACCGGCACGAACGAGAGCGCGATGATCAGCAGGCTCACGAACAGGGCCGGTCCGACCTCGGCGGTGGCCTGGGCGATCAGCGACCAGCGCTCGGCGCCTTGCGGCTCGCTGCCGCGCTCTTCCCGCCAGTGCTCCAGGTGCTTGTGGGTGTTCTCGATCATCACGATGGCGGCGTCGACCATCGCGCCGATGGCAATGGCGATGCCGGCCAGCGACATCAGGTTGGCGGTGACGCCTTGCCACCACATCACCAGGAAGGCGATCAGCACCCCCAGCGGCAGCGTGACCACCGCCACCAGCGAGGAGCGCAGGTGCCCGAGGAACAGCACGCAGACCAGCGCGACGACGAGGAACTCTTCCAGCAGCTTGCCCCAGACGTTTTCCACCGCCGCGTCGATGAGCTGCGAGCGGTCGTAGGTGGGCACGATCTCGACCCCGGCGGGCAGGCTGCGTTTGAGCGTGTCCAGCTTGTCCTTGACCGCTGCGATGGCGGCCCGGGCGTTCTTGCCCGAACGCAGCACGATCACGCCGCCGGCGACCTCGCCCTGGCCGTCCAACTCGGCGATGCCGCGGCGGAAGGTCGGGCCACGGCGCACGGTGGCGACCTCGCGCAGCAGCACCGGCACGCCGTCGGCGCTGGTCGCCACGGGCACGTTCCCGAAGTCGGCCTGGCTGCGCAGGTAGCCTTCGCTGCGCACCATCAGCTCGGCCTCGCCCTGTTCGATCACCGAGCCGCCGCTAGCGCCGTTGGCGGCCTGCACCGCCTCCACCAGCTGCTGCACGGTGATGCCGCGCGCGGCCAGCGCCTGCGGATCGGGCACGATCTGCCAGGCGCGCTCCATGCCGCCCAGGCTCGCCACCTCTGCCACGTCCGGCACGGTCTTGAGCTGGTAGCGCAGGAACCAGTCCTGCAGCGCGCGCAGCTGGCCCAGGTCGTGCTTGCCCGTGCGGTCGACGAGTGCGTATTCGTAGATCCAGCCCAGGCCCGTGGCATCCGGCCCGAGCGAGGGATTGACGTCCGCCGGCAGGCTGGCGCGCACCTGGCTCAGGTATTCGAGCACGCGCGAGCGCGCCCAATACAGGTCGGTCTTGTCGTCGAACAGCACGTAGACGTACGAGTCGCCGAAGAACGAATAGCCACGCACGGTCCTGGCGCCCGGCACCGAGAGCATGGTGGTCGCCAGCGGGTAGGTGACCTGGTCCTCGACCACCTGCGGCGACTGGCCCGGCCAGGGGGTTCGGATGATCACCTGGGTGTCGGACAGGTCCGGCAACGCATCGATGGGCGTATGCAGCGCCGCGAACACGCCGGCCAGCGCCAGCGCCAGCGCCGCCAGCAGGACGGCCGCCCGGTGCGCGATGGCGGCACGGATCAGCGCTGCGATCATCGCGGTTCTCCCTGGGACGTGGCCATGCCCGGCATCGCTGCGCGGGTGGCCGAGCCCGGCTTTGCCGCGGTGTTCAGGCGCTCCAGCGCCCCGGACAGGCTCGCCTCCGAGTCGATCAGGAACTGCCCGGACACCACCACCCGCTCGCCACCTGCCAGGCCATCGAGCACCTGCGTGTAGCCGCCGTCCGAGCGTCCAGTGTGCACCGGCACGGCGCGGAAGCGGCCGTCGCCTTCGGCCAGGATCACGCGCGTGTCGCGGCCGGTGGCGATGAGCGCCTCGTCGGGCACCACCGGCACCGCTTCGCCTCGCGCTGGCATCAGTTGCACGGTAGCGAACACGCCGGGGGAGAGCACCGCGTCCGGGTTGTCCAGGACGATGCGCGCCTTCTGCGTGCGCGTGGCGGTGTCGACGTCCGGCAGCAGAGCTTCCACGGTGCCGTGGAAGCGGCGGCCGGGCACCGCGTCGACGGTGACGGTGACCGGCGTGCCGGCCCGCACCGCGCCGGCCGCGCCTTGCGGCAAGGCCGCTTCCACCCACACGGTGGCCAGGCTGTTGAGCGTCATCAGCGTCTGACCGGCGGCCACGCGCTGGCCCTCGCGCACGTCCAGCGAGGTGACCACGCCGGCTCGCGGCGCATGCAGGGTAAGGGTGGCGTCCTTGCCGGGGCGGGCCGCGCGGATGTCGGCATCGCTCAGGCCCAGCACCCGCAACCGCTCGCGCGCGGCATGGCGCAGCGCTCTTGCGGCGGCCGACTGCGCCTGTTGCAGGGCGCGGTACTCGGCCAGCGCGCTGTTCCACTGCGGCGCCAGCAGTTCGGCCAGCGGCTGGCCGGCGGCGACCGTGGTGTAGGGCGCGCGCACGTCCAGTTGGGCGATCACGGCATCGACGCGCGCGCTGACCGTCGTCGCCTCGCGCAGGTTCCAGGTGACCGTGCCAGGCACCTGCATCGCGGCGGCGAGCACCCGCTTTTCGACCGGCGCGGTGCGTACCCCCAGGTTCTGCACGGTCGCAGGATCGATCGTCACCACGCCGGCCTCGCCACCGGTCACCTCGTCGGCATACTTGGGCACCATCTGCATGCCCATCGGCGAGAGTCCGGGGTGGTCGAAGTGCTGCTGCGGCACCATCGTGTCGTACCAGTAGAGGACCTTGCGGCCACTGGCGTCGGTCTTGCCCGTGTTCGCGGCAGCGGTGGATGCGGGCGACTGGCGGCGGCCGGCAACGTAGCCGCCGGCAAGCAGCGCTACCGCCAGCGCCACGATCCCCAGCATGATCAGAAAACGCTTCATGGCGTGGTCTCCGCGTCGGGCAGCAGGTAGGCGAGCGCGGCCCACAGTCGCGCGTGGTTGGCCAGCGCATCGGCATAGGCCAGGCGAAGTTCGATCTCGTCGCGGCGCGCATCCAGCCAGGGCTGCAGGCTGCCGCCACCGCGGTAGCCCGCCAGCGCGGTTGTCGCGCGATCCCGGCCCAGCGGCAGCAGGGTGTCCCGGTAGCGCGCGACCTGCTCGCCCCAACCACGCCAGTTCGCCACCGTGCGCGCCACAGCCTCGCGCTGGGCACGGCGAGCGTCTTCATGCGCGGCCTGCACCGCGTCACGCTGTGCCTGCTTGGCACTGACGCCCCGATCCTGGCGGTTGCGCGTGAACAAAGGCAGGCTCACGCCCACCTGCAGCATGACCATGTCCGACAGGCCCGGCGCACGGCGACCGTAGCTGGCGCTCACGCTCCAGTCCGGGCGCTTGGCGGCGCGTGCCTGGGTGAGGGCCGCCTGGGCGACCTCCTCACGGGCCTGCCAGGCCTGCATGGGGGGCTGGCGGTCGATGGCCTGTTCCAGCTGCGTGGACGCGACCGGCAGGCGGTCGAAATCCGGGGCTTCGCCGAGCACCGCCACGGGTTCACCCAGCCAGCGCTGCAGGCCGGCCTGCGCCGCGGCCAGCTCGGCGTCGACGGCCGCCAGGCGGTTGTCCAGCGAGGCGGCGTCGACGCGTGCAGCCAGCGCATCGGCCGCGCTGCCTTCGCCGCCGCGCAGGCGTGCCTGGGTCAGCTTGACGGCCAGCTTGCTTTGCTCGCGCAAGGCGGTGAGCAGGTCGCGCTTCTGCCGGGCTGCCCAGAGCCCGATCCACGCCTCGGCGATCTGCTCGCGCACGTTCTGCGCGGTGACGGTGCGCTCGGCCGTGGCCGCCACGATTTGCGCATCAGCCAGCTCGCGCTCGGCCTCGCGTGATGCGTGCGAGGGGATGTCCTGCGCCACGCCGAGCGTGCGCATCGTCATCGTGTCCGCGTCCAGGCGGAAGGCACCGGGTCCGGTGACGGGGTAGTTGGAGACGCCGAAGGTCAGCGAGGGATCGGGCAGGCGACCGGCACGTACCGCCTCTTGGCGGGCCGCTTCAATGTCGGCATCGCGTGCGGTGAGCAACGGGGCCTGGGCGACGCCCAGGCGAATCGCCTGGTCGAGCGAGACGGGCTCGTCGCCGGCATAGGAAGGAAAGGCCACCACCCACACGAGGGCGATCGCCAGACCCGACGCCAGGCGGCGTCGGGCAAAAGGCAGGCACACCATGGAAAGGCACTCCCAATGATCGAGGAACCTCGCGCGCGACGGCACGAGGCGCGCATGGCGAGCGCCGGTCTAGATCAGGAGTGAGCAGTACAGCAGCGTGGCCGGTGGGGGTGGGGCGCGCAGACGTTCGAGGCGCTGCGGCGCGCGGCCCGACGCGGCGATCACCAGCGTGGGCGCAGGCCAGTAAACGGGCAGGGCGGCCAGGGCACTGGGCGGCACCGAACCGGTGCGTGCATCCGGCTGTGCCGCATGATCAGGATGGCAATGCGCCTGGCATACCGTCCGGTCAGGCAAGCTGTCGTGCATGGTCGGGCAGGTGCCCTCCATTGCCATGGAACCGGATGGGGCCATCTCTATCGCGGGAACGATCGCCGACGGCGGCAGGGTGCACGCATAGGCGGCCATGGCCAGCTGTTGCCACACGAGCAGCACCGCCACTAGCCAGGCAAGGCGGCGACGGGTCGCGGGTCGGAGCAGGCGTCGATGGGCCATGACGGCATCTTAGAACAGAGCAAAGCCGGCTGCTTGATCCGCATCAATCGCTGGAAGCCTCGTTACTTCGTATAGGGCTTCATTTTGCGGATGTCCTCCTGTTGAGCAGCCTTCATGTGGGATGCCAGTGCCCTCAAGCCGTCGTTCTTGCTGTATTTCAGCAATGCGTCCGACATCTTGATGGCGGTCTGGTGGTGCATGGTCATCATCGTGGCGAAGTCCTTGTCGACATCGCCGGTCATCGGCATGGGCATGACCTTGCTCTCTTCCGTGATCCGATGCAGCTCCATGGAGCCGGGGCTGTGCATGCCGGCCATCCCATCGCCCGTTTGAGCGGTGGCAGACGGACCTTCTTGCTCCGAGGCCCGGGTCCCGTGCGCCCAGACCGAAACGGTGAGGGACATCGCTACGCCAAGGGCCATGGAAACGGCGGCGGTCATCAAGGTCGTGCTTTTCATGAGCTTCTCCAGAGCGGGTGCAGTAGGAAAAGTGTCCTCGCGGCTGTCTCAACGCCGTGAACCGAAGGGTGGACGCACCTCTATGGTTCGCAGCGATGTTCACGGCCTGCTCACTGGCGCCCGACGGCGCATGCGCAAGGGTGCGCGAAGGATCCTCGCGCACGGAGCCACCTGATGGTCGAGTCCCGCAAACCCGTGGTGCTGATCACGGGATCCTCTGGCTTCATTGGAGGCGCCCTGGTGAGGCGACTTGCCCAGGACTACACCCTGGTGGGCCTGGATCGCC
The DNA here is from genome assembly GCF_035695185.1 of Frateuria sp. Lineage (GTDB taxonomy): Bacteria > Pseudomonadota > Gammaproteobacteria > Xanthomonadales > Rhodanobacteraceae > Frateuria_A. The sequence goes on along the minus strand of NZ_DASSES010000089.1, from coordinate 2,349 downwards.
CCGGGTTCACCGACGACGGCGCACCCATCGAACGGATCGCCTGCGACCTGGGTGATGCCGCGTCAGTCCAGCAGGCCCTGGCCGAGGTGACCGAGCGCTTCGGCCACCAGTTGGCTTCGGTGTTGCACTTGGCGGGTTACTACGACCTGACAGGCGATCCCAGTTCGCTGTATGAGCGCATCACGGTCGAAGGGACCGGGCGGCTGATCGACGCGTTGGACGCGTTCGAGGTGGAGCAACTGGTCTATGCGAGCACCATGCTCGTCTACGCGCCCAAGCAACGCCCGAACGAGCCCATCGGCGAAGACTCGCCGCTCGGCGCCACGTGGCCCTACCCGCAGTCCAAGCTCGCGGCCGAAAAGATGCTTTGCGCGCGCCACGGGGCTGTGCCGCTGGTACTGATGCGCATCGCGGGCGTCTATGACGACCGCGGGCATTCGCCGTTTCCGGTCCAGCAGATCGCGCGCATCTATGAAGGCGGGGTGCTGTCCCACCTCTACCCGGGGATGCTTTGCGCGGGCCAGTCGTTCGTGCACGTGGAAGATTTGGCCGACGCCTTCGCACGCACCATCGCGCGCCGCACGCAGCTGCCGCCGGAGTGGACGGTGTTGATTGGCGAAGCGGAAGCCCTGGGCTACGCCGAAATCCAGAACATCATCGGCGAAACCCTGCGCGGCCACGCCTGGAAGACCGTGCGTGTGCCGGAGGCCGCCGCTGAGGTCGGTGCCTGGCTGCAGACGAATGTGCTTGGCGAGGGCGCCTTCATCCAATCGTGGATGGTCGAGCAGGCAAACGACCATTACCTGCTCGATACGCGCCGGGCCCGGGATGTCCTCGGCTGGCAGCCCGCGCACACCTTGCGCGGAACCTTGCCCAAGATGGTCCAGGCGCTCGAGGCCGATCCCACTGGTTGGTACGAGGCCAACAAGCTCGATCCCTCGCGGGTGGCCTGGCGCAGTCCCGGGCGTAACGAGGGCAGGCAGGGCCATGGCTCCCACCAGGGATCGGCGCAAGCCCAAGGGATGGCACAGGCCAACCACCACGACATGCATCAGGACGGACCACCCACCCGCTGGCCCCATCTGGCCAATATCGGGCTGGGTTTCTGGCTGATGACCACCACCTGGGTGACCGGCTTCACAGGCCCCGCCACGATCACGCGCCGGGTCTACGAGGTGACGCTGGAGCGGCAACTGCCGCCGGTGGAATGGCGGGCCGCCGCACTGTCCTGGAGCGATGCGATCAGCGGGTTGCTGCTGGTGATCGCGGGCGGTCTGTCGCTCTCGCGACGCACCGCCTGGTTCGGCCAGTGGGCCGCGGCATTCGTTGGCGTCTGGCTGCTGTTCGCGCCGCTGGTGCTGTGGAGCCCGAGCGCCGCGCAGTTCCAGAACGACCTCTTGGTGGGCGCGCTGGCGATCGCTTTCTCCGTCCTGGTCGTGATGATGCCGGGGATGAGCATGGAAGGCATGATGGACACCAAGGTGGTGCCGCCGGGCTGGACCTATTGTCCCTCGACGGGCGCGCAGCGCCTGCCGATCGCGGCGCTGGGCCTCATCGGCCTGCTGATCTCGCGCATGCTGGCGGCCTACCAGCTGGGCCACGTGGATGCGGTCTGGGAACCCTTCTTCGCAGGCAGCCCGCTCGATCCGAAGAACGGCACGGAGGAAATCATCACCTCCAGCGTGTCCAAGGCCTGGCCGATTCCCGATGCCGGCCTGGGCGCAGTCAGCTACATGCTGGAGATCCTGATGGCGGTCATGGGTACACGGGCGCGCTGGCGCACCATGCCCTGGATGGTCACCTTCTTCGGCATCCTGGTCATTCCGCTGGGCGTGGTGAGCATCTACTTCATCATCATCCAGCCGATCGTCATCGGCACCTGGAGCACGCCGGCCCTGATCGCCGCATTGGCGATGTTGATCATGATCCCGTTCGCGCTGGACGAGGTGATTGCCATGGGCCAGTACCTGCTCTGGGCCTACCGACAGGGCAAACCGATCGTCACCATCTTCTTCCGCGGCGGCGCGGTGGCGGCAGGCGAGGCGTCGTCGGCCGATCACCTGACCGATCCGGCCAGCGCATGGCACGATGCGCGACGAGGCCTGAGCCTGCCATGGACACTCCTCGCCAGCATGGCGATCGGCGCGTTCCTGATGTTCACCCGCCTGATCTTGGGCTCGTCCGGCGCCATGGCCAACAGCGATCACCTGATCGGTGCGCTGACGATCACCGTGGCGATCATCGCCACGGCCGAGGTGGCGCGCGCGCTACGCCTGGTGAATGTGCTTTTCGGTGGCTGGTTGCTGGTGGCGCCGTGGGTGCTCGGTGGCCACTCGATGGTCGCGACCG
>NZ_DASSES010000088.1:0-35838 GCF_035695185.1 Frateuria sp. | reverse complement strand
CCAGTATTGCGGTGCCGATATTCCCAGACTGACCGCGCCGGTGCTTGCCCACGAGGCCGACATGGTGATCGGCGCCCGCCCGATCGACGAGACCGAACATTTTTCTTGGATCAAGAAGAAGCTGCAGCGGCTGGGTAGCTGGGCGGTGCGCGTAGCCAGCAAGACCGACGTGGCCGACGCCCCGAGCGGCTTCCGCGCGATATCGCGTGACGCGGCCATGCAGCTGAACGTGTTCAATGCCTACACGTACACACTCGAGACCATTATCCAGGCCGGTCAGAGCAACCTGCGCATTGTGTCGGTTCCCGTCCGCACCAATGGCGATCTGCGACCGTCTCGACTTGTAAAGAGCATCTCGAGCTACGTGCAGCGTTCACTGGTGACCATCCTGCGCGCCTTCGTGATCTACAAGCCGTTGAGGTTCTTCGCGCTCCTTGGCTCTGGTTTCACGCTCGTCGGTATGGCCGCGGGACTGCGTTATCTCTGGTACTTCTTCAACGGCGATGGAGCGGGCCACGTGCAGTCGGTGATCCTGTGCGCACTCAGCCTGATCGTGGGCGTGCTGTTGTACATGATGGGCATCATCGGCGACCTCATTGCCACCAACCGCAAGCTGCTCGAGCGCATCCATCTTCGCGTGCAGCGGCTTGAATATCGACAGAAATGAGGGACGGCGGCGAGTGTCGCCCGCCTGAAGCTCTTCCCATGGAGGATCGGGAAGGCTGCGCATCGGGCGTCCGATTGACCCGATCAGCTGGCGCCGCGATACGCGGTCTTGGACAATGGTCGGCATAGACCGGTAACCGTACAAGGAGTTCCACATGTTGATTCCCGTCATCCTCAGCGGGGGCAGCGGCACCAGGCTATGGCCGCTGTCGCGCAAAAACATGCCCAAACAGTTTCTAGCGCTGGCCGGGGACAGCAGCCTGTTCCAGCAAACCGTCGCGCGCACACATCGCCTCGTCGATGCCACCTCACCCATTGTCGTGTGCAGCGAAGACCATCGGTTTCTGGTGGCCGAGCAACTGCTCGAGCTGGATGTCAAGGGGGCCTCGATCATGCTTGAGCCGTTGCCGCGCAATACCGCACCGGCGATCGGCCTAGCTGCATTGCAGGCCATGGAGCGCGATCCGGACGCAGTGATCCTTGTGCTGCCGGCCGACCACCTCATCGGCGATGAGCAGAACTTCCAACAGGCGGTCGCCAGTGCGCTGCCCGTCGCCCGGGAGGGATGGCTGGTGACCTTCGGCATCCGACCGGACGGACCGGAGACGGGGTTCGGTTACATCCGCCGCGGGGAAGGCATCCCGGGCGCCTTCCGCGTCGCCCGCTTCGTGGAGAAGCCTGACGCCGCGACGGCTCGGTCCTACGTCGACGATGGCGGCTACGACTGGAACTCGGGGATGTTCATGTTCCAGGCAAGGCGGTACATGGAGGAGCTCGAGCAGCACGCGCCGGGGATCTCCGCGGCCGTGCGCGCGTCGTTCGAAACCGCCTCCGCCGATCTGGATTTCGTGCGCATCGATAAGTCCTCCTTCACCGCCAGCCCGGAGGATTCGATCGACTACGCAGTGATGGAGCGGACCGATCGCGCAGCCGTGGTGCCCGTCAGTTGCGGATGGAGCGACATCGGCTCGTGGTCGGCCTTGTGGAGCGCGGCTGAAAAAGACAGCGACGGCAACCGTCTCGAAGGCGATGTCATGGCCATCGACAGCCGCAACTGCCTAGTTCGCGCGGGCGACCGGCGCCTGATCGCGACGATCGGCGTTGATGACCTGGTGGTGATCGACACGCCGGACGCGACATTGGTAACCCGCCGCGACCGGGCCCAGGATGTGAAAAAGCTGGTCGATCAGCTGAAGACCGAGGGTCGGCCCGAGCATATGTTCCACCGGAAGGTGTACCGGCCGTGGGGTAGTTATGATTCAATCGACATGGGAGATCGCTTCCAGGTCAAGCGCATCGTGGTGAAGCCGGGCGCGGCCCTAAGTCTGCAGAAGCACCACCATCGTGCGGAACACTGGATCGTGGTATCCGGCACCGCAGAGGTCACGCGCGACCAGGAGGTCTACCTGGTCAGCGAGAACCAGAGCACCTATCTACCGCTGGGTGCGGTCCATCGCCTGCGCAACCCCGGCAAGGTGCCCCTCGAACTGATCGAGGTGCAGTCGGGAAGCTATCTGGGCGAGGACGATATCGTCCGCCTGGAAGATGTCTACGGCAGAGCCTGAGCTGATGCGGGTCTGGAACGCCGGGCCCGCATCCTGGCGATCAGCCACCGGATCGGATCAGCCCGGCGATTTCCTCGGTGCGTTCCCGCATGAGCGTTTCGTCCGCACGTGACTCGACATTCAGCCGAAGCAATGGTTCGGTATTAGAGCTGCGCAGATTGAAGCGCCAATCCCGGAATTCCAGACTTACCCCGTCTGTCCGGTCGATTGAATGCTCGAGCGGGGCGAAGTGCTCAAGGATGCGCGCGGTCGTATCCGCCGCATCCCCCACCCGGAAGTTGATTTCTCCGCTGCATGGGTACGCGGCCATGCGGGCTTCGACCATGTCCGCAAGCGAAAGCCCACTCGCACTGATGCGCTCGGCTACCAGGAGCCACGGGATCATCCCGGAATCGCAATAGGCGAAATCGCGGAAGTAATGGTGGGCGCTCATCTCCCCACCGTACACTGCATTTTCGGCGCGCATGCGCTCCTTGATGAAGGCGTGACCGGTCTTGCTCATGACCGGCACCCCGCCTGCGGCCCGGACCATCTCGATTGTGTTCCAGGTCAACCGCGGATCGTGAATAATCTTCTCCCCAGGATGCCTCTCGAGCAGCTGCGCGGCCAGCAGGCCCACGAGGTAGTAACCCTCGATGAAGCGGCCGTCCGCATCGAAGAAGAAGCACCGGTCGAAGTCGCCATCCCAGGCGATTCCGAGGTCAGCTCCATGCTCGCGCACCGCTTCGGCAGTCGCCGCGCGGTTTTCCCGCAGGAGCGGGTTGGGAACCCCGTTCGGAAACGAGCCGTCCGGCTCGTGATGGATACGCACGAAACCGAACGGAAGATGAGGTGCCAGTGCATCGAGGGCCCGTCCAGCACCACCATTACCAGCGTTCACCACAATCTTCAGCGGCTTGAGAGCACGGCGATCAACATAGCCGAGCAAATGTTGGATATAAGTCGACTTATCCTCGTCGTTGATCATGTGCACCGTGGGGCTGCCTGGCCGGAATAGCCCCTGCTCCGCCAGGTCGCGTATCGCCAATAGGCCGGAATCACCGCTAATCGGACGCGCCCCCGCCCGCACGAGCTTCATCCCGCTGCAACCCATCGGATTATGACTGGCGGTCACCATGACCCCGCCACCCGCCTGACGGTTTGCTGTCTGGAAATAAACTTCTTCGGTGCCACACAAACCAATATCGATCACCGACGCGCCTCCGTCGCTGATGCCCCGGATCAGGGCTGCCGCTAGAGCCGGACTTTCTAGGCGCACGTCTCGACCTACGATTACCTGCCCTGGGGACAAGATCTGCGAGAACGCCCTTCCGATCGCGTAGGCTATATTCTCATTCAACTCAATTGGTACCTCGCCCCGGATATCGTAGGCCTTAAAGCACTCGAGCATTATTGTTTCCCATTGAGAAGAAGAGCGAAAACCGGCGGAAGGCCCGGAGACGTCGGCTTTCAGGCCTAATAGCCACACGGACTGAATCGAGGGCAGCGGTCAACCACCGCATAAGCGGCTATGTGCTCCGATCTACCCTAGGCGTTTAAGAATGCCCATTGCCGGTAATAGCCGAACTACGCCGCGCGCTAAAAGCAGAGCGGGTCCGCGCTAAGGCCGCCTCGAGCAGGAATTTACCTGGACAGACGTCAACATCACCCCAAGCGCACGCTGGTCCCTTCCCCCGGGGACGAACGTACCGCTCCGTACGTGCATATCTACGACTCCAATGACCGCCTCAAGGACGGCTTGGCCAGTTTCCCCTGGCAAGATATCTAGCGTCTTGGCTTGGTCTGGGTCGCCACTTGTCAACGCAACGGAGAGCGACTTCTGTGAGAGGTTACGCATCCGCACCCTCAGCACGCAGCCTTGGTCGCGAGGCACGGCAAAGACAAATTCTCCATCCCCGTCTGTCCAGCGGCCGTAGCCCTGATCTGTCTTTTCTAAACTGTAAAACCCGCGAATTAGGTAGAGCTGCCTGTTCGCCGGCGAAAGAAGCTCCTCCCCTTGCCGAACCGGGCCCCCAGACAAGAATTTCTGCGGGTCCCCTTGGTACCAGAAGTTAACGGCTCCCACGGCAGCTGAGGGCAATTGGTATCGCGGCGTCGCCGATGGTGGATGACCCCACTCACTTCCGGCGACCACCAAGCCCGTTTCCCGCTCGGCAGCTCTGGGACTTGTCGAAACAAAATCCCAAGCCGGCAAGTACGCCTGGGCGTGGTAATACGAAGAGGCGGTAGGCCCACTAAACACGAACGCGGCCCTTTGTGGCTTCACGAAGCGCGCAACATCGACAAGCGCAGCCATCTGCGTCTTCGTGCCCGCCGCCATGCTCTTCACGAGGGCTGCAGCCGAGCCACCACTAAAAACGAAACCGATGCCCATTAATACCAAGGCCGTGGCGGCGCGCCTCCTTCCAGACAGCGCAATGAGAGAGATGAAGACAGCAACAATGCAGGTCCCAACCGCCAATGTGGCAGCCAATCGGCTACCGGTATGAAGGACTATCGTGGAGGGGATTGTTAGCCCTAGCACTCCGATCTTGTTGGAGTCCGGAATGATTTGGCTCAAAAGCAACCCAAGCCCCCCCACTATAAGGATCAGGATGCTCGACCATTTTGAGCCTTGATCCTTAAAGAGCGGCACCTGGACAAGGCACATGAATGCGAATAAGAGCATTACAGGAACTACACCGTCTATGTAACGCCCATAGATGTAGTGGTCTGCTCTCGCAGGAACCGTGATTGCGGCTGCCGATGCGACAAACACTGCGGCAAATCCAAGCACAACGACAAGGGAAAACTGTTGCCAGCCGATATCGCGACCGGATCCGTCACTAGACCTTTCACTTCGCGCCAATAGTTTGAATGCGGAGGCCGCCGCGCCGAACAGCGCGATCCAGATCAGGCCGCCCGTCGAAAAGGAAAGATACCAAAGCTGACCCAAGGCCGAGCGCACAACAGCTAGCAAGTCTTCCGGGTTCAAAAGCCCCCGAATTTTGTTGAACACGCCGTTATTTCTAGCAACAACAGCGTCCCAGCCATGGGACTGAAAATAGTGGTTTATGTGCCGGACAGCTAGAAATAGAGTGATGGAAAAAAGCAGACTATATATGACAACCGCTTTGGAGCAGCGGCCTCTTGCTACGGCGGAAATCACTACTGAAACGCTCACGAGCGGAAGCAAGAGCGCTCGCTGGTGAATCGCGTAGAGATATGCACTTATCAGACATAGCGCCAGCGCCCTTAGCCCATTCGGATGCTTTATGAATAGAGAGGCGGCGTTCGCATAGAACACAAAAAACGTTGCGAATGCGACCTCAGACCACAGCAATCCCGCGTTAAGCTGCAGCGCGGGATAAAGGCTAACCACAAGGCAGACGAAAAAACCTAGCCAGACCCTATTGCCGACGTACCTGAGCCATATAAAGAACAGGTTGACCGATGCGAGCGCGATCAACAGACAATTTTCAACTACCGCGAGGTGATAGGAAAGGTGCGGATCGGTGGTAATCCAAAAAACAGGCGCCATCAACAACGAACAACCCCATGGGTAGTACGAGGCACTCGTCATGTGGAACATGGATCTCGTACCGGACAAGAACCATGCATTACTCAGAAAGCCAACTTCGTCGGCGGCGACGATCAGGTCAAACCGGTCTTTGGTCAAAAGCAAGTAATAGACGAAGACAATTGCCGCCAACGCGACAGCAAAGGGCGTCACGCGGACGCCATGACGATTAATCGGCATGATCAAGACTTTTAACCGCCGATTGATACATCCAGGTCAGCGTCTCCGTAAGATCATGAATTCGCTGTCCCAACTCGCCGACAAGCGAGCTGCTCCCAACCAGACGGAACACCTCACCCCTACGCACAAAATCTGGGTTGATTTCGATGCGCAATTGATGACCAGATATTTTCGCCATCTCCCGAATAACGTATGCGAGAGATCGTCCTTTGCCGGAACACAGATTGAAGGTCTTGCCAGCCGAGCCTGATTTCAGGATACGTACGTACGCTGCAGCGACATCGCGGACATCGCTGAAATCGCGAACGACGTCGGTGTTCCCCAACTGGATGACGTCACTGCGCCTTGCGAAGTGGCCAACGATCTTGGGAATGAGGAACTGCTCTGTTTGCCCCACCCCTGTATAATTGAAAGGACGAGTGATCGTAATCGGCAACCGGTCCGTCCACAGCTTCGCCATGTATTCCATGGCCAGCTTGCTCACGGCGTAATCGTTCGCCGGTGCCGGGGGGGTGTGTTCGGTAATCGGATCCACATCGGCGTTACCGTAAACGTTCGCACTGCTTGCCAGCACCACGAGTCCTGGTTGCTTTCTGGTGCCAGCCAACGCTTCCAGGAGGTTGCGTGTACCGATCACGTTGACGCGATACATTTCCTCCACGTCGCCATGTGCGACAAAAGCGACCGCCGCCAAATGCAACACGACATCGGCCTTGGCGTCGGCAACCGCCTGAGCCACAGCGCCTCGGTCGAGTAGATTTGCCACAACCGTTGAACCGGCAGCATCGCTTTCTAGATGAGTGGCGAGGCCAATTACCTCGTAACCGGCCTTCTCAAGCTCAAGGGCAACATATCTACCGGTAAATCCGTTGCGCCCGGTCAGAAGTGCGCGTGGGCGACCCATCTCAGAACGACGCGCCGCGCTGGTTCCGCGCGATGTCGGCTTCAACCATCATGCGGCACAGGTCCTCAAGGCTCGTGTGGGCCTCCCAACCAAGCTTCTCGCGCGCCTTGGACGCGTCGCCGATGAGCAGGTCGACTTCCGCCGGACGGTAGAAACGCGGATTGATGCGCACGAGCTCGCGCCCGCTGTCTGCGGCCATGCCGCGCTCGTCTTCGCCCTCTCCGCGCCATTCGACTGCGACGCCGGCGGCCTTGAAAGCCATAGTGACGAAGTCCCGGACGGTCTCGGTCCGGTTGGTGGCGAGGACGTAGGTGTCCGGCTCGTCGGCTTGCAGCATGCGCCACATGCCTTCCACGTACTCCTTGGCGTAGCCCCAGTCGCGCTTGGCATCCAAGTTGCCCAACTCCAGCACATCGAGCTTGCCGAGCACGATCTTGGCCACGGCGTCGGTGATCTTGCGGGTGACGAACTCGCGTCCGCGCAGCGGCGACTCATGGTTGAACAGGATGCCGCTGCTGCCGAAGATCTCATAGGACTCCCGATAGTTCACCGTCATCCAATGCGCGTACAGCTTGGCGACGCCGTAAGGGCTGCGCGGATAGAACGGTGTCGACTCGGACTGGGGAACAGCCTGAACCTTGCCGAACATCTCGGAAGTGGATGCCTGGTAGAAGCGGATCTTCCGATTCACCGTGCGGATCGCTTCCAGCATGTGCACCGCGCCGATGCCGGTGATGTGTCCTGTGGTGATCGGCTGGTCGAACGAAACCCCGACGAAGCTCTGTGCGGCTAGGTTGTAGACCTCGGAAACCTCGGTGTTTTCCAGCAGGCGGATGCTGGATCCGAGGTCGGTGAGGTCATACTCCACCAGCGAGAGGTTCGGGTGCTCCGCGACCCCCAGTTCCTCGATTCGCCAGAAATTGACCGAACTGGTCCGGCGATAAGTGCCATAGACACGATAGCCCTTCTCGAGCAGCAACTGGGTCAGGTACGCGCCATCCTGGCCGGAAACGCCCGTGATCAAGGCGGTCTTCATCGGAGTACTCCTGGGAAAAGTCGTGGAAGCCGGTACCCAGCCGAAATTTCCGTTTTGCTGGGCCGCGAACAGAGTATTGTGCCCAGCTGGTCGTCAGCCGGCAATGTGACAGTCGCCTATGAGGCGGAGCTCCATTGCAACAACGAAGACATCGGCCGCGGCGCCCACGGACAACTCGACCCGCCAGTCAGTGGCGTCATCGTCAAGGCGGAAATCAAAAGAGCCAGTCAACCCGTCCACCTCATCCAGTACCAGTTCGTTGGCGACCCTCATGACCTCGCGTCCATCGGCCAGGATCCGCACGGATACGCCCCCCCGGCCACCGCCGAGGAGGCGCAGCTCGTAGCGACCGGCCGCCAGCGGAATGCCCGGTCCAGCCATCAGCAGACCGTCCCTGCCGACGGATCGCAAGCGACCGCGATCAAGGCGGCCGGCGCCACCGGTTAGGCGATAGTCAAATGCGGCGAATCGCCAGAAAAAGCCTGGGCGCCACCTGCGGTACCAACGTTCGTTCTGGATCACTTGCACAAGATCTGCGGTCGCCTCCGCCCACGTCTTCCATCGCATCCCGGAAGAGGATGGAGTCGTCCCGCAGGCAGCGAGTCCGAGCCACTCATGCAGCCGTTGTGCGAGAGCCTCACCGCTGAACCCGGAGAAATAGAACGCATGGTCGCCCGCGATTTCACGAAACACCGGCAAGTCGCGGGCGATCAGCGGCAGGCCATGGTGTGCTGCCTCGATCAGGGGCAGGCCGAACCCCTCCCCCTCGGAGGCCATCAACAGCGCATCAGCACGCCGGTAAGCAGCCAGCAGCAGACCGTCACCCGCCTGTTCGAACCAGAAAAGGCGCCTCCCTCGCTCAGGGTGCTCGCGCATGCGCTCAAGGAGGTCCTCGACCAGCCATCCCGGTTTTCCAATGACCAGCAGGTTGGCCTCCACCCCATCACGCCAGAGATGTTCGAAGGCGTCGAGCACTTGGGCGTGGCCCTTGCGGGGTTCGACGGTGCCGACCATGAGCAGGGTCGGGTTTTGCCCCAGGTCGCCAAGTTCCCCGGAAGCGAGGCGACCGCCCATCTCCGGCTGCGGCGCCAGGTCGGCCCCCAGGTGGAACCAGCCAAGGTTGACGGGCGCTCGCCTTTTCGGGTGTTCCTGGTGCAGCCAGTTTTCAAATTCGTCAGCCACTGACCGCGAAATACAGATCACGCCATCTGCTACCTGCGCTATCGCTGCATACCAGGCGCGGAAGAGCGGCACATTCACCCTATCGAAGCACTCCGGGCGAATCAGGGGCAGGAGGTCATAGACGACAAAGAGAAGCTTGACCCCCCGGTCTCGCATGTGACGGAAAGTTCCGATGTTCTGCGGAATAAGGTGCGCCGCGAGATCCAGGCCAAGGAACACGTCACCTGGATCAAACGCCACAGGCTCGTCAGGAGGCACGGACGCGGATGGAAAATAACGGCGCTGACAATATCCGCGCGCGTATCGCAACACCCCGTCATCACCCATGCGGACAGGCTCGACACGAACGCCCTCGGGCGGCGCCTTCATCAGCTCATCAAGTACGTGGCGGACCACACGTTGAATGCCGGTACCGGCGTCATGGACGGCCAGATTGGAGATATCGATAAACCACTGTCGTGATCCGGGGACAGGACCTGTACGCCTGGAAAGCGCATCCGCAATCTGCTGCCAATGCTCGACCGCGGCCCCCGCTGCGCCTTGCAGCGAAACGATCCGTTCGATGAACGGTTTTGTGTGTTCCCGCCAAGCTAAACGGTCGCGCATCTCGTCGACGGCGGCAGCATCCACCCGTGTGACCTGCCACTTGCCGTGCGCCGCAAGCCCGAGAGCAGTCAACTGCTTTGAGAGCACCTGCGCGGAGAAGTCGGCTGCCTTCGCCGCCGCCAGAGCGTGATAACCACCTGACCGGTACAGCAGTAGCTCCACCAATCTCCGTCCCTCGGGCATCCGCGCAAGGGCATGCATGGCACTGCCCAACCCGGGCTGGCGTAAGTCGAGATCTGCCCGGGTCGTCTCCGCAAGCAGGAGCGTCTTGGCGCAATAAGGATCGTCAGCGAGCTCCAGCAGTACCGTCGCGTGCTCGCCAACGGACGACTTGTCGAAATCGGAGAGCCGGTGTTTTGCCACTATGCCATGGCAATCGGGGTCCGCATAAACGATATGAGCCCCCCCACTTGGAGCCGGACGGGGGTCTGGCGCCGGCAACCATACCACCGGCACCGCCTGCGGGATGGACGATGTCAAGGGGCGATGGGCACTCCGCTTGACTGCCATTTCAAAGCTTTCGATCGCCCGCCGCGCAGATTCCTCCCACGAAAACGATCGAGTGTGATGGCGAGCGTGCGCCTGGAAGCGGGAGCGGAAGCTGGCGTCCGTCAATGCCATGGCAATCGCAGATGCGATCGACTGATCGTCTCGCGGGTCGAACAGGGCTTCAGGGAAACCGATGACCTCCGGCAGACTGGATGTGCCGGAACCGATGACGACGGCCCCGCTGCACATCGCTTCCAGCGCCGGCAAGCCGAAGCCCTCCTGAAGCGAAGGAAAGACGTAGAGGGCACAGAGGTTATAGAGCTTGACCAGGTCCGCGTCAGGGACGTATCCGAGAAACACGACCTCCTCCGAGCCCAGCCCCAACTCGACAACCAGTTGATCGAGTGCCTGCCGTTCTGGCTCCGGAGCGCCGCCGGCGATTGCCAACTGATGTTCGCGACGCAAGGTTGCGGGAAGGCGTGAAAAAGCGCGGATCAGCCCCGCAACGTTCTTGCGTGCGTCGAACCCCCCTGCGTACATTAGAAACGCGCGCGTCAGTCCGTAGCGGCGCATCAACTCCTGACGGAACAGTTCCGGCTCCGGGAGCCGGCGAAAACAATCGTCGGCCGCTCCCGAGATGTCGACGACATGCTCTGCTCCCAGGAGCTCGCGCGCCTCCTCGCAAGAAAAACGGGAGATCCCGCACAACAGGTCCGCACGCCTCAAATGCTCCAACCGCCCGAGGTACCATCGTCGCACACGAGGGTCAGCGAGGTAGGTCTCCTGGTGGACCAGTGGGATAAGGTCGTACAGGGTCACGGCCGTCACGTAGGCAGCCCGCTCCGGCACCGTGCAGACGACGTCGTCTGCCAGCCCTTCGACAAGGCTCGCCACATGCACAACGTCGGGCCGCAGCGTTTGCAGTGCGTGCTCCCTTAGTACCTCCGATGCCGCACGTCGGAAACTGTTAGCCCCGTCGATTTGCGCGGTTTGCTCGAGCCCGCCCCAAACGACCAACCGCTCGGTGGGCAAGATCCCGTCGAACTCAGCCCGCAGCAGCTCGATAGATTCCGCCATCGCGCCGTTGAGCAGCACTGAGATGCAATGGCCTTGCGAGTGGGTGGCCATCGCCTTGGCCAGCGCCAGTGAATAACGTCCGATACCCCGCCGGCGACTCTCGGGCGACTGGCACGCTTGCAGATCCAAAACAAAGTGCATAATCAAACGCCGCTGCTATCGGCTGCCGGGCCATGCGCGTGCTGTTCGCGGGCATCAACGATCTCCGCAAGCACCCGCGAGGCCTGTTCATTCAACGACCCCGTTGGTACCGACAGGTTCGCCTGCTGTGCATCCGGGGCGGTAGCAGCGACCGGCGCACCGAAGAGAAACTGGCGCAAACGAAGTACGAACCGCGAGTCCCTTCCGACCAGGACAACAAACGGCTTCCGCAGCCACCTGTGGGATACGAGCCGGCGTAATAGTGGGCGGCTCACCAGCGCACCAGCTCGAACGCCCTTGCCTGCAATTCTCCGGATCCATCGCAATGGAGCAGTCAAACGCCAGGACGTACTCCGATAAAGGCGATCCGCGACCGAAGAGAGCCGCGCAATTTCCTGATCGCGGGCAGCCACTGCATTGTGCAATAGCGATATCTCGGCGCCGCTGCTCCTCGAGAGCTCTTGTATCCGCACGCCTATCGCCGCTTCGCGCGCCGCAAGGTCGGTTATTTCCCGACGAAGCTGGACCAGGGCCGCTTCGCGCCGCTCGTTCTCGATATGCAGGTGGTTTACCTGCTCACGGAGTGCATCACGCTCTGCTTCGGCGGCAGCCAGCCGCTGCACGCTCAGTAGCGCACCGTAGCGGTCCCGCAGGGCATCCATATCCTGCCGGACAGAGCGCTCGGATGCGCGTATGAAGCGGTCGAACACATTGGGGGGATACTGAAACGCCCCGTCCAGCTCGGAGTGCTCGTTCGCGACGTAAAAACGATTCAACCCGTCCTGGTAGACGAAGTGATAACCCCGTCCGACCAGCAGCGGCTCCCACTCTTCGTAAGCGGGTCTCTGGCTGTTCGGCTCGGTAGCCTCAACCAGGATGATCCAAGGGCGCACTTGGTCAAGGCTGATTCCGCGCAAAGCGGCCGCCTCGGCCCCTTCGCAATCAACTTTGAGAAAATGCACGTCTCGGATCCGCTGCTCACGCAGGATCGAGTCCAAGGTGATACACGGCACATCCGACTCTCGTACCGGATAGCCCGCTTCCACATGCCTTCGTGCAATCTCGGGATCGGTTGTGGAGAGCCCCGTGTCGACGATCTCGAAAAGGTGCAACTCGCCGGGCTTATCGGACACGGCGACCTGCAGGTTTACATCATGTGGTCGATCCGTGACCACCCTTTCGAACCAGTGGCTGACAGGCTCGATATTGATGCCGCGCCAACCGCGCTCGTAGAAGGCCTTGGTTACCGAATCATCGATCGGGTCTTGGGCTCCAACGTCAACGTAGAAGCCCTGCTTCACGTTCTGCAAGGCCCGGAGGAGCATCACGTCTTCGTAGTTCTGCGCGAAGGATACGAAGCTCATAAGTTGACGACCTCGATCACGGGTGGGATCCATGCCGACCCGATGAAGTACGTGCGGGAAAGGTTCGATACGCTGAACACCAGCGCAAGATCCCGCCATTCATAGTTGTTCACCAGATGGGTGTCCGAGCTGACCAGCGCCGTGGATACCGAATAGCTGCCCTGCCCCAGGTTCACCGGGAACCGGATCCGGAATTCCAGCCCCTGGCCCGCATGCACATTGTCGATAGCCTGGCTGGTGTGGTGTGTGTTGGTTCCGAACATCGGCTGGCCGAGCCGATCCTTAATCATGTACCCGAGAACCAGCCTGGGGACATCCGCTCGCGCGACCACGCGAATTCGCAGCGTGACCTGTTGGCCGACGTCCACGAACTCCACGGGATCGCCGTGCTCGTCCAGCAGCGCGATGTCATCGACAACGGCCTCACGGGTTCCCGACGAGGTCTGCTCGCGGCCATGGGAACTCCCCACCTGCACGGTACTGTTTTCGCGTTCGGCGATCAGAGCGTTGTAAAGGTCCATGACTGCGGAAGGGTCACCGTCTTTGATCAGCTGCCCGCGGTCGAGCAGCAATGCGCGGTCACACAAACTTTGCACTGCACCGCTGTCGTGGGAAACAATCAGCAGCGTGGTTCCCTGCTCGCGGAACTCCCGTATGCGTTTGAAGCACTTGTGCTGAAAGTAGGCGTCGCCTACCGATAGCGCCTCGTCCACGATCAGTACGTCCGGGCGGAACGCGGTGGCCACACTGAACGCCACCCGCATCTGCATGCCACTCGAATAGGTGCGGACCGGCTCGTCGAAATAGGCGCCGATCTCCGCGAAGGCCTCTATTTCCGGCATGACCGCATTGATGGCCTCCCGGGAAAACCCCATGAGTCCGGCTGCGTGGTAAACGTTCTCGCGACCGGTCAGGTCAGGGCTGAACCCCATGCCAAGTTCAAGAATGGCAGCGATCCTGCCCTTAACCGAGACCTCGCCCTCGGTCGCCCGCATGGTTCCGGTAATCAGCTTCAGCAACGTACTCTTGCCAGCCCCGTTCTGGCCGACAACACCGATTGATTCGCCCGGCGCGACCGCGAAAGAGATACCTCGCAAGACCCAGTTTTCCACCTTTGGGCGCACCCGAAGCCCCACCCACGTGGCAAACCGCAGCCATTCGCTGCGGTATTCCCGATAGGCCTTGCCCACTTCCCTGACGCTCAGCAACTGGTCCGTCACAGCACGTCCACCATGTCGGGCGCCGCACGTCTGAACAGCGCAAGCGCGGCTCCCAAGAGCAAGATGGACAGCATGGAGATCACCGCAAGTCCGCGGAGTCCGGGAGAGTGCCCATAGAGAATCACTGCCTGAAAATCCCACACCAGATGCGCCATCGGGTTGAGGGTAAGAACTGGTTGGAGCCTCTCCGGGATCAACGTCGGCATGTAGACAATCGGCGTCATCCAGAAGAGCAACTGAAGGATGACATTCATAACCTGGGCCACATCGCGCACGAATACGTTGAGTACGCCCAGTATCAGGCCCACTCCCGCGGCGAAGATTAGGTTGACCAGGATGAGCACTGGCAACCAGAGCAATGCCAGACTGGGCGGATGTCCGATGAGCGCGAACACGCCTGCCGAAGCCAACAGCAGGAGAACGTTATTGACTAATGCGGAACCGGTCGTCACGAACGGAAGGCAGACCTTCGGGAAGACGATCTTCTTCATCAGATTGCCGTTGTCCACGAACAGCGTAAGCGAGCGGGTAAGCACCTCGCTGAAGAGCGCCCAGGCAATCATCCCGGCCATCAGGTAGATGACGTATGCATAACGGCTATCAATGCCGGGAAGCTTGGCCGACATGATCCGCGAAAGTACCAACGAATAGATGGCTACCTGAGCGAGCGGCTGCAATATCATCCACGTTGCGCCCAACTTGCTTCGCGCGAATCGGGACCGAAGGTCGTTCCTTATGGAAGAGAAAATGAAGTTTCGGTA
The DNA here is from genome assembly GCF_035695185.1 of Frateuria sp. Lineage (GTDB taxonomy): Bacteria > Pseudomonadota > Gammaproteobacteria > Xanthomonadales > Rhodanobacteraceae > Frateuria_A. The sequence continues at coordinate 21,088 of NZ_DASSES010000088.1, read as the reverse complement.
TGACCATACCGCCAGCAGAATGTCTTTCATGATGGCCCCGCGTTAAGAACGCCGTCGGACGGCTCAGCAGCTTGCCGAATGGCCAGCTGCAAGACCCGACTGGTGGATCTCCGCCAACCGGCTTGCCAACCGTTGAGCAATCAGCGACGCCGCCAGATTTTCTCGGATATCTCGGGAAGCCCGCTCGCCAACCCGCCTGCCAAGGGCAGGGTCGTCCGCAAGTTGCCTCATATAGTGGGCTGCCTGGGCCACATCAGGATCAGCCCAACGCTGCCCCTCGGCGTACAGATATTCCCCCGGACCAACCGGCACCAAGTCGCAGCTCACCAGAAAGCTGTTTTCCGGCGTCATGAATTCCATGTTGCCTGACCAGCCAGTGGCGATTACCGGCTTTCCGGAGCGCATGCATTCCGCCAGTCCCAGGCCAAAACCTTCCGCCCGATGGAGCGACACGTAAGCATCCGCACACCGCTGTAGCGCCTGCACGTGCTCTCGCTCGATAACCTCATCGCGTACGAGGATACGAGGGTCGCTTGACGCCACATCCAGCAACTCGCGTAATCGGCCCGGGTGGCGGTGGCCATTGCTGGTCTTTATCAGGAGCCGGACACGATCCGAGCCCTCCCCGAACGCAAGATGGAAGGCCCGGATCACGGCCATGGGGTTCTTCCGGTCCATGAAAGAGTTGAAATCAAAACTGGTCAGAAACACGTAATCATCGTCACGCAGACCAAAGTCACTACGCAGCAAACCGCTGTCCGGGTTTTCGAGCACTGGCAGCGGAACATGGAGAATCGGCTTGTCCGTGACGCGCCTTACCAGATCACGCACGAATTCCGATGAGACCATGATCTCGTCCACATGCGCCAAGGCCGGAAGCCACTCGGTCGGAAAATTCTCCAGCTCCCAGAACCAGCAACCGATTGTGTAGCGGCCTCCGAGCTTCTCCGGCCCGATGGCGGCCCTAGCTGCGTCCAGATAGTCGGGGTTGACGAAAACCAGGTTTACCGGATGAGGGGTATCCGGGCCGATGAAGTCATCAAGGCTTGGATCGTCCATGTTGTGCGCGAGGTCCAGGGGGATGTCATACAGGGCGACAGGAAATCCGCCATGCAGGAGTGCGCGGGTGTACAGCCGCGCGCTTTCGGCCAGGCCGAATTGCCCGCGCACGTAGGCAAATATATTGACTCCGCTCCCGCCCCTCGCTGCTTCAGGCTGGCGTGCCATGCGCGCCTCCGGTGCCGGTGACGCACCGACGGCACGCCATCGCGCGGTTCGCCGGAACCGGACCTGTCGGGAGGCTCGCTGAGCCAGCGCCCGCGAAACGGCTGTCCGGAAACCGACCGGGAGATATCTGTAGATCGCTCGCAGCCAGTCCTGCCGGCGAATCCATGCCGACAGGTTGAGCAGCACCAACCCCACGCCCGGTCTGCGTCGGAGCGCAGTGGTCACTGCGTCCCCAAGCCCGTCCATACTCCGCTTCCCTGTACTCAACCGAGCGCCTTCGCGAGCTCGTCGCGGAGGTCCTCTACATTTTCCACGCCAACAGACAGGCGTACCAGTCCATCACTGATGCCAAGCCGCTTGCGGTTGGCCGGCGGCACGGAAGCGTGCGTCATGATCGCGGGATGCTCGATCAGGCTCTCCACGCCGCCGAGGGACTCGGCCAGGGCGAACAGCTCGCAGCGCTCGAGCATGCGGCGCGCCTTGCGCAGGCCGCCCTTGACCTCGATGGAGATGATGCCGCCGAAACCCTGCATCTGCCGCCTCGCCAGCGCGTGCTGCGGGTGGCTCTTCAGGCCCGGGTAGATCACCCGCTCGACGGCCGGGTGGACCTCCAGCCACTGCGCCAGTTCCATCGCACTGCGGCAATGCGCCTGCATGCGCAGGTGCAGGGTCTTCAGACCGCGCATGGCCAGGAACGCGTCGAACGGGCCGGCGATGGCGCCGACGGAGTTCTGCAGGAAGGCCATCCGTTCTGCCAGTTCGTGGCTGCCGGCGACGACGATGCCGCCAACCATGTCCGAATGCCCGTTGAGGTACTTGGTGGCCGAATGCAGCACCAGGTCGGCACCCAGCTCGAGCGGCCGCTGGACCATCGGCGAGCAGAAGGTGTTGTCCGCCACCAGAATCAAACCGTGCTTCCTGGCGAAGGCGGCAACCTTGGCCAGGTCCACCAGCTTGAGCATGGGGTTGGTCGGCGTTTCGCCCCAGATCATGCGGGTGTTGGGCTTGAGCGCCGCCTTGAGCGCCTTGGTGTCGTTCAGGTCGACGAAGTCGAAGTCGAGCCCCGCCGAACGCCGGCGCACGCGCTCGAACAGCCGGTAGGTGCCGCCGTACAGGTCGTCCATGGCGATCACGTGGCTGCCCGAGTCGAGCAGGTCCAGCACCGTGGCTGCGGCGGCCAGCCCGGAGGCGAAGGCGAAGCCGGCGATGCCGCCTTCGAGATCCGCCACGCAGCGCTCGTAGGCCATGCGGGTCGGGTTCTGCGTGCGCGAGTACTCGTAGCCCTTGTGCTTGCCGGGGCTCTCCTGCACGTACGTCGAAGTGGCGTAGATCGGCGTCATGATCGCGCCGGTGCTCGGGTCCGGGTGCTGGCCGGCGTGGATCGCCCGCGTTCCGAGTCCGAGACGGGCGGCGGCTGTCTTCTTGGTCATCGTGTGTAGGCGACTAAGCGGGGATCGGGCCGCCATCTTAACCGCGAAGCCCGCTTTTTCCTTAACTTGCAGCCCGCCAGTCCCTTGCACAGCGCCATTCGGAGATAGGCCATTCAGGCACAATGGGCGCTGGGAACCAAGCAAACAAGCCTATGCAAACCTTGCTCGTCACCGGTGGTGCCGGCTTTATCGGCGCCAATTTCGTGCTGCAGGCGGTCGCCGACGGCTTCCGCGTGGTCAACCTGGACAAGCTGACCTACGCCGGCAACCTCGACACCCTGGCGTCGCTGGAAGCCAGTGACCGGCACCTGTTCGTGCAGGGCGACATCGGCGATCGCGCACTGGTGGCGCGGCTGCTGGCCGAACACCGGCCGCGGGCGATCGTGAACTTCGCCGCCGAGTCGCACGTCGACCGCTCGATCGACGGTCCCGCCGCGTTCGTGGACACCAATGTGGTCGGTACCCTGGGGCTGCTCGAATGCGCCCGCGACTACTGGCGCAGTCTGGAAGGCGCCGCGCGCGAGGCCTTCCGGTTCCTGCACGTATCCACCGACGAGGTGTACGGCTCGCTCGGCGCCGAGGGCAAGTTCACCGAGACGACACCCTACGCGCCCAACTCGCCCTATTCAGCCTCCAAGGCCGCCTCCGACCACCTGGTGCGCGCGTTCCACCACACCTACGGCCTGCCCACGCTCACCACCAACTGCTCGAACAACTACGGGCCCTACCAGTTCCCGGAGAAGCTGATCCCGCTGGTGATCCAGAAGGCGCTGGCCGGCGAGGCGCTGCCGGTCTACGGCGACGGCCGCAACATCCGCGACTGGCTGTACGTCGGCGACCACTGCAGCGCGATCCGCCGCGTGCTCGACGCAGGCCGCGTCGGCGAGACCTACAACGTCGGCGGCAACGCCGAGCGCGAGAACCTGACGGTGGTCAAGACCATCTGCGCCCTGCTCGACGCCCGCCGGCCGCTGGCCGATGGCCGCCCGCGCGAGTCGCTGATCACCTTCGTCAAGGATCGTCCCGGCCACGACCGCCGCTACGCGATCGACTCGAGCAAGCTGCAGCGCGAACTCGGCTGGACGCCGACGCACACGTTCGAGAGCGGCATGGAGCACACCGTGGACTGGTATCTGGCGCACCAGCTGTGGGTGCAGCGGGTGCTGGACGGCAGCTACCGCATGGAACGACTGGGCTCGTAGGGAGACGACAGATGAGCACACGCAAGGGCATCATCCTGGCCGGCGGTTCCGGCACGCGGCTGTATCCGATCACCCAGGGCATCAGCAAGCAGCTGCTGCCGGTGTACGACAAGCCGATGATCTATTACCCGCTGGCAATCCTCATGCTCGCCGGCATCCGCGAGGTGCTGGTGATCAACACCCCGCACGAGCAGGCGCTGTTCCAGCGACTGCTGGGCGACGGCTCGCAGTGGGGCATGGACATCCGCTACGCGGTGCAGCCTTCGCCGGAGGGGCTGGCGCAGGCGTTCCTGATCGGCCGGGAGTTCCTCGGCGGCGCACCCAGCTGCCTGGTGCTCGGCGACAACATCTTCTACGGCGTGGGCATGACCGAGCGCCTGCAGCGTGCGTCCTCGCGCGAGCGCGGCGCCACCGTGTTCGGCTACTGGGTGCGCGACCCGGAGCGCTACGGCGTGGCCGAGTTCGACGCAGATGGCCGGGTGGTCGGGCTGGAAGAGAAGCCGGCCAAGCCCAAGTCGAACTACGCCGTCACCGGGCTGTACTTCTACGACGAGCGCGCCTGCGACTATGCCGCCTCGCTCGAGCCCTCGCCGCGCGGCGAGCTGGAAATCACCGACTTGAACCGCTGCTACCTGGCCGAAGGCGAGCTGCACCTGGAGCAGTTGGGCCGCGGCTACGCCTGGCTCGACACCGGCACCCACGAGTCGCTGATGGAAGCGGGCAACTTCATCCAGACCATCGAGCACCGCCAGGGCCTGAAGGTGTGCTGCCCGGAGGAGATCGCCTTCCTCAAGGGCTGGATCGACGCCGAGCAGCTGCTGCGCCTGGCCGAACCGCTGGCCAAGACCGGGTACGGCCAGTACCTGCAGAACCTGATCCACCAGGGGCTGGTGCGATGAAGGTCATCCAGACCGCGCTGCCGGGCGTCGTGGTGATCGAGCCGCAGGTGTTCGGCGATGCCCGCGGCTTCTTCTACGAGAGCTACAACGAGGCGAAGTACCGCGAGGCCGGCATCGACCGCCGCTTCGTGCAATCGAATGTCTCGCGCTCGGCGAAGGGCGTGCTGCGCGGGCTGCACTACCAGTGGCCCAACCCGCAGGGCAAGCTGGTCAGCGTGCTCGAGGGCGAGGTCTACGACGTGGCGGTGGACATCCGCCGCGGCTCGCCGACCTTCGGGCGCTGGGCGGGGGTCATGCTCACCGCCGACAACCACCGCCACTTCTGGATCCCCGAGGGCTTCGCGCACGGCTTCTGCGTGCTGTCCGAGTTCGCCACCTTCAGCTACCAGTGCACCGCGCTGTACGAGCGCGAGCACGATGCGGGCATCCGCTGGAACGATGCGGACATCGCCGTCGACTGGCCGGTCAGCGCGCCGCTGCTGTCGGACAAGGACACCCGCGCGCCCTTCCTGAAGGATGTCCCCGCCGAGCGCCTTCCGGCCTACGCGCCATGAAGATTCTCCTGCTGGGCGCCAACGGCCAGCTCGGCCGCAGCTTCGTCGAGGACGGCGGCCTGGCCGGGCGCGGGGAGCTGGTCGTGGCCACGCGCGACGGCACCCTGTGGGACGGCGAGCGCGCCGAGGTCGCCGACCTTGCCGCCCCCGGCCTGGACGCCCTGCTGGACCGCGTGCAACCCGACGTCATCGTCAACGCGGCCGCCTACACCGCCGTCGACCGCGCCGAACAAGAAGAGGCCTTGGCCACCCGCATCAACGGCCAGGCGGTCGGCGAACTGGGCGCCTGGGCCGCCGCGCATGGCGCGCTGGTGCTGCACTACTCGACCGACTACGTCTTCGACGGCAGCGCGAGCACACCCTACCCCGTCGATGCGCCCACCGGCCCGCTGGGCGCCTACGGCCGCAGCAAGCTCGCCGGCGAGCAGGCGCTGCGCGCCAGCGGCGCCGACCACCTGATCCTGCGCACCGCCTGGGTGTATGCCCCGCACGGCCACAACTTCCTGCGCACCATGCTGCGCCTGGGCGCCGAGCGCGACGAGCTGCGCGTGGTGGCCGACCAGCACGGCGCGCCGACCTCCACCGCGCTGATCGTGCGCGCGAGCCTAGCCCTGCTCGACCGCTGGTTCGCGCGACCGGACGCGCGCGCAGAGCTGCGCGGCACGCACCATCTGGTGGCCAGCGGCCACACCAGCTGGCACGGCTTCGCCAGCGCGATCTTCGACGAGGCCCATGCGCGCGGCCTGCTCGCGCGCATCCCCCGCGTGCTGCCGATCGCCAGCGCCGACTACCCCACCCCCGCCCGCCGTCCGGCCTGGTCGGTGCTGGACAACCTTGGCCTGGGCCAGTTGCTGGGGCACCCGCTGCCGGATTGGCGCGAGGGCCTGCACGAGGTGATGGAGCGGCTCGCCGGCTGACGCGCGGGCCCGCGCGGCCACGAAAGCGTCACGTGCGAGCGATGAGCCGAGCATCACGCGGGACGTGGTAGGTTCCGCCCGCCGCCAGCGCCAGGGGGCTGTGCGACTCGCATGAGGGTCGTGCACGATGAACCCGGTTTCTTCCGCAGGCGATTACCGCTACCGCGCCTTCATCAGCTACAGCCACCGCGACCGGCGCTGGGCCGAGTGGCTGCACCGCGCGCTGGAAACCTATCGCGTGCCCTCGCGGCTGGTCGGCCTGGTGACCGCCGCCGGCACCGTCCCGCGCCGACTGCTGCCGATCTTCCGCGACCGCGACGAGCTGGCCAGTTCCGGCGACCTCGGCCACAAAGTGGACGAAGCGCTGGCCCAGTCGGCCAACCTGATCGTGATCTGCTCGCCCGCCTCGGCCACCTCGCGCTGGGTGAGCGCCGAGGTCCGCGCGTTCCGCCGGCTGGGCCGCGACGACCGCATCTTCTGCCTGATCGTGGCAGGCGAGCCGAACGCGCCGGCGACGCAGCGCGCCGAGGAATGCCTTTCGCCCGCCTTGTGCGACCCGCTGGACGAACCGGGCGCGGGCGGCAACGAACCGATCGCCGCCGACGTGCGTCCCGGCAAGGACGGCAAGCACGTGGCCAAGCTCAAGCTCGTCGCCGGCCTGCTCGGCCTGGAGCTGGACCAGCTGCGGCGGCGCGAGCTGCAGCGCCGCAACCGCCGGCTGGCGGCGGTCGCGGGCCTGTCCACGCTGGTCATGCTGGTGACCAGCCTGCTGGCGATCGACGCGATGATCGCCCGCCGCACCGCCGAGCGTCGGCAGAAGCAGGCCGAGGCACTGGTCGGCTTCATGCTGGGCGACCTCAACGACAAGCTGGCCCAGGTGCAGCGGCTGGACATCCTGGAAGCGGTCGACGACAAGGCGATGGCCTACTTCCAGTCGCTGCCCGCCACCGATGTGACCGACGACGTGCTCGAACAGCGCGCCAAGGCGCTGGAGAAGATCGGCAGCGTGCGGCTCGACCAGGGACGCCTGGCCGCGGCCACGCGCGCGTACCGCGCGGCCGAACCGCTGGCCCGCAAGCTGGCGCGTGCCGCACCGGCCGACCGCGACCGGCAGATCGCCTACGCCCGGGTCCAGGCCTTCCTCGGCATGAGCGACTGGTACCAGGGCCACCTGGAAGAGGCCGGGCGCTGGTTTGCCGCGGCGCAGGCGACGCTCGAACGGATGGGCGCACCGGCCCGTACCGACCCCCGGGTCCTGTTCGAACTGAGCACGCTGGACAACGACATCGGCCATGTCCTGGAGGCCCGCGGCCGGCTCGACGAGGCGGCGGCGCACTACCGGCGCATGCTCGAGCGGTGCCGGCTGCTGGCCGCCCGCCCCTCGCCCCGCAGCGAGTGGCTCGAGCACCTGGGCGAAGCGCACAACAACCTGGGCAAGCTGGCCCTGATGCGCGGCGACCTGCTCGGTGCGATCACCGAGTACGCGGCGGACGACGCGATCGAGACGCAGCTGAGCGAGGCCCAGCCGCAGGACAACGGCCAGCGCCAGAACATGGCGCGCGTGCGCGCCATCCTGGCCCGCACGCTGGCTTTGGCCGGCCGCGCCGACCAGGCCGACCGCGATACCGAGCAGGCCCTGGCAGTCATCGAGGAGATCCACCGCTTCGATCCCAGCCTCACCGACGTCAAGGAGAACCTCGGGCTGTACTCGGCCCAGCTGGCGCGCCTGCGCCACGCACGGGGCGACACCGGCTCGGCCCCGGCGCTGCTGGGGCGCGCCTGGCGGACGCTGGACGAGCTGGCGCGGCACGAGCCGAGCAACACCGACTGGCGGCAGGACCTGGCCGAGGTCCGCATCGAGCGGGCGGCATGGCTGCAGGCATCCGGCCGCCACGCCGAGGCGCGGGTCGACGCGCGGGCGGCCCTGGCGACGCTCACGCCCCTGCTGGCCGACCAGCCGGACGAACGGAGCCTGCTGCTGTCCACGGTCCGCGCCCGCCTGCAACTGGCCGCGCTGCAGGCCGGCGACGAGGCCAGAAGCCTGCGCCTCTCCGCCCTGCAGAGCCTTCGCGCGGTCGACAGCGGCGCCGGCGACCCGCGCCTGCTTGCCGCGCAGGTCGATGCCCTGCTGGCGCTGGGCCGCACCGACGAAGCCCGGCCGCTGGTCCGGCAGCTGTGGGCGGCCGGCTACCGCGAACCGGCGCTGGTCCGGACGCTGGCGGGGGCCGGCATCGCCTTCCCACCCAACCCCGCCTTCGAGCAACGCCTGCAGGGCGTGCTCGACCAGCGCGCACTGGCACGCGCGCGCTGACCCGCGCCTCCTGCCCGGACCACGGGGGAACACCAGGGACCGCGTGCTCTGCATCGGCCCACGCCGCCACGCCCTCGCCGTTCCACGCCGACCAGCGCGTCACGCAACCCTGACCGGGCGCAGCCCCGGCCCGGAAGCTGACCACACCCGACCGCACGACGCTGCCGTCGACCGCACCGCCCATCCCTCGACCAACAACACCCGCTGCCATCGCGCGGGCGTCACCGGCCCGTAACGGTGCAAGACGTACACGCACACGGCGGCCATCCCGGCCGCCGCCACGCCCACGGAGGCTTCCCATGACCAAGCCACGCACCACCCAGGGCACCCCGGACGAACCCGAGTCGACCACCGAGCGCAAACCACCCAGGGACACGCAGGCCGACCGCCCCGCACCGACGGACAAGCTGCTTTCGCCCGACACCGCGACCGAACCTTCGATCAAGAACCGCTAGCACTCGCAGTTGCCGCGCGACCGCGAACGCGGTTGCGCAAGGAGCGGCGGCCGGCCCCGGCCGCCGCGGCGCATCCGGCCGCAACCCCTGGAGCACCCATGACGCCCCTGGTGATCGGTGTGACCAGCCATCGCGACCTTCCCCCCGACGACACGGACGCTGTCCGCCGCGTCGTCCGGCGGCTGTTCGAGGACTTGCGCCAGGCCTGGCCGTCGTTGCCGCTGGTGGTGCTCTCCGCGCTGGCCGAGGGCGGCGACCAGCTGGTGGCCGAAGAGGCACTGGCACAGGGCGTGCGCCTGATCGCTCCGTTGCCCCTCCCGCGCGCGCTCTACGAGGAGGATTTCACCGACCCGGCGGCACGCACCCGCTTCGAGGCGTTGTGCGCCCGGGCCGACGTCATGGTGCTGCCGGTCCGCAAGGGACGCTCGCACCGCGAGGTGGGCAACCCCGGCACCGCGCGCGACCAGCAATACGCGCAGGCGGGCGTGTACATCGCCAGCCACTGCCACATCCTGCTGGCGATCTGGGACGGCCAGCCCTCCGACCGCCTGGGCGGTACCGCGCAGATCGTGCGCTACCACCTGCGCGGCATCCTGCCCGGGCCACCCAGCGAGGAACGCGACCCGCACCACATCCTGGCCGCGGGCGACGAGCGGCTGCTCTACCACGTCCTGTGCGGGCGGGCCGACACACCTGCCGACGCGCGGCCGGCGGTCACCGCGATGTGGCGGCATGCCGCTGCCGCCACACCGGAGGAACGCCTGCCGGCCGCGTTCCGGCTGATGTTCGACCGCATGGCCGAATTCAACGACGAGTGCGTCGCGCATGCCGCGGCGATCGAGGCGACGACGACGCCCGCGGCCGCAGGTACCCCAGTCGCACCGGCCACCGCACGCATGGGGATCGAGTGCACCTTCCGCGAAGCGGACTGGCTGGCCATGCACTTCCAGCACCGGGTGCTGCTGGCGATGCGCACGATCTACACGCTGGCTGCGCTGATGGGCATCGCCTTCACCTGCTACGCGCACTTCGCCGCGCAGAACTATCTGATCTACCTGTTCCTGCTGCTGTTCGCGCTCGGCACGACGATGACTGCCATCGCCAAGCGCCGCGGCTGGCATCGCAAGTATCTCGATTACCGGGCGCTGGCCGAGGGGCTGCGCATCCAGTCGTACTGGCGCCGCGCCGGCATCTCGCTGACCCGCGACCACGCCTTCGCGCACGACGACTTCCTGCAGCGGCAGAACGTCGAGCTGGGCTGGATCCGCAACGTGATGCGCGCCTCCGGCCTGCCGCCCAGCCATCCGCCGACGGCGACCGCCATGGAGTTGGCCGGCGTGATCGCCGAATGGGTGGGCGAGCCGGGTCGCTCGGGCCAGCTGTACTACTACGAGCGCAAGAGCATCGAGTGCGCCGGGCTGCATCGGGTGACCGAAGCGCTCGGCGCGTTGAGCCTGTGGGGCGGCGTGTCGATCAGCGTGCTGTTGGCGCTGTTCGCGCTGCGCCTGGAGGACGCCACCAAGGCCACCCTGGTGGCGGTAATGGGCATCCTCTCGATCATCGCCGCCGTGCGCGAGGCCTATGCCTACCGCAAGGCCGACAAGGTGCTGCTCAAGCAGTACCGCTTCATGGAACGCATTCTCGGCACCGCGCGGGCGGCGCTGGACCAGACCGACGACCCGGCCGAACAGCGCGCCATCCTGCGTGCGCTCGGCCATGCCGCGCTGACCGAGCATGCCGAGTGGACGTTGATGCAGCGCGAACGCCAGGTCGAGCACGGGCCGATGTAGCCCGTGCCGCGCCGCTCATTCCACCGTGACCGACTTGGCCAGGTTGCGCGGCTGGTCGACATCGGTGCCGCGCAGCACGGCCACGTGGTAGGCCAGCAACTGCAGCGGCACGGTGAACACGGCGGGCGCGATGAAGTCGCCGCCGCCGTCGATGCGCAGCGTCGCGCCGTTGGACGCGCCGGCCTCCAGCGGCGCCGCGCCATCGGCGAACACGATCAGCCGGCCGCCGCGCGCGCGCACTTCCTGCAGGTTGGACTTGAGCTTGTCCAGCAGCGGGCCGTTCGGCGCCACCGCCACCACCGGCATGGCTTCGTCGACCAGCGCCAGCGGGCCGTGCTTGAGTTCGCCGGCGGGATAGGCCTCGGCGTGGATGTAGGAGATTTCCTTGAGCTTGAGCGAGCCTTCCAGCGCAACCGGGAACTGCGCGCCGCGGCCCAGGAACAGCGCGTGCTCCAGCGGCACGAACAGGGCCGCCAGTTCCACGATCTGCGGCTCCAGCTGCAGCGCATCCTCGATCGCGCGCGGCAGGTGCGCGAGCTGTGCGCACAGCTCGGCGTAGCGTGCCTTGTCCAGCCCGCGCTGCTCGGCGAGCTTGAGGCACAGCAGGGCCAGCGCGGCGAGCTGGGTGGTGAAGGCCTTGGTCGATGCGACCCCGATCTCGGGACCGGCGCGGGTCATCAGCTTGAGGTCGGCCTCACGCACCACCGAGGACTCGGGCACGTTGCAGATCGCCAGCGTGGCCAGGTAACCGCGCCGGCGCGATTCGCGCATCGCCGCCAGCGTGTCGGCGGTTTCGCCGGACTGCGAGATCGCCACGAACAGGGTGCCCTCGGGCACCACCGTGTCGCGGTAGCGGTATTCGCTGGCCACCTCGACGTTGACCGGCAGCCGCGCCTGCTCCTCGATCCAGTACCTGGCGACCAGGCCGGCGTGGTAGCTGGTGCCGCAGGCGACGATGTGGATGCCCCTGACCCTCGCCAGCAACTCGTCGCCACCGACGCCGAAGATGTTCGGCAGCACGCCATGCGGCCCGATGCGCGCCTCCAGCGTGTCGTTGACCGCGCGCGGCTGCTCGTGGATTTCCTTCTGCATGTAGTGGCGGTAGTCGCCCCGCTCGACCGCGTCGGTGGACAGTTCGCTCTGGTGCACCGTCCGCTCCACCGGCGCGCCGTCCAGCCCGTAGACCTGCACGCTGTCGCGGGTGATCTCCACCACGTCGTCCTCGTCCAGGTAGATCATGCGGTTGGTCACCTGGATCAGCGCCTGCGCGTCGGAGCCCAGGAAGTTCTCGCCGATGCCCACGCCGACCAGCAGCGGCGCGCCGCGGCGGGCGCCGACGACGTGGCCCGGCTGGTCGCGGCTGATCACCGCGATGGCGTAGGCGCCTTCCAGTGCACGCACCGTGGCGAGTACCGCCTGGCACAGGTCCATGCCGCCGGCGATGCGCTCCTCGATCAGTGCGGCCATCACCTCGGTGTCGGTCTCGGAGGTGAACACGTGGCCGCGCGCCTGCAGTTCGGCGCGAAGGCTGGCGTAGTTCTCGATGATGCCGTTGTGCACCAGCGCCACGCGGCCGACGATGTGCGGATGGGCGTTGGCTTCGTTGGGCACCCCGTGCGTGGCCCAGCGCGTATGCGCGATGCCGGTGCCGCCACGCAGCGGGTCGGCCAGGTACAGCGCTTCCATCTCGCGCACCTTGCCCTTGGCGCGCACGCGACGGATCTGGGCGTCATCGAGCACGGCCAGGCCGGCCGAGTCGTAGCCGCGGTATTCGAGCGCCTTGAGGCCGGCGATCAGCAACGGGGCGACGTCGCGCTGGGCGGTGGCGGCAACGATTCCACACATGGGGTCTGGCTTCCTTCGGGGCGAGGGCGGAGCGTAGTTATGGTTTCGCGAAGGCGGCGTCGCGACGGCGCTTAGTGCACCTTGCGACGCAGGTAGTTCAACAGGTCGATGCGGGTGATCAGGCCCATGAACTGGTCACCGTCCACCACGATCGCCACATGGCCGCGCTCGAACACCGGCAGCAGGGCCTCGATCGGCGAATGCACGTCCAGCTTGGTGAGCGAGGAGATCATTGCGGTGGAGACCGGGTCGCGGAAGCGCACCTCGTTGGCGTGCACGTGCATCAGCACGTCCGACTCGTCGAGGATGCCGACCAGCTTCTGGCCGTCCATCACCGGCAGCTGCGAGACGTCGTACAGCTTCATGCGGGTATAGGCGGTCATCAGCAGCTCGTTCGGGCCGACCACCACCGTGTCGCGCTGCGCGAACGGGCGCAGCAGCAGGTCGCGCAGGTCGCCGTGCTGCTGGCGATCGATGAAGCCGTTGTCGAGCATCCAGTAGTCGTTGTACATCTTCGACAGGTACTTGTTGCCGGTATCGCAGACCAGCGTCACCACGCGCTTGGGCGTGCCCTGCTCGCGGCAATACTTCAGCGCCGCGGCGAGCAGCGTGCCGGTGGAGGAGCCGCCGAGGATGCCCTCCTTCGCCAGCAGTTCGCGGGCGGTGAGGAAGCTCTCCTTGTCCGCGATGGCGTAGGCCTTCTTCACCCGCGAAAAGTCGCTGATGGTGGGCAGGAAATCCTCGCCGATACCCTCGACCATCCAGCTGGCGGACTTGTCCGACAGCGTGCCCTCGTTGATGTACTGGGCGAGGATCGAGCCGACCGGGTCGGCGAGCACGATTTCGGTCTCGGGCGAATGCTCGGCGAAGAACTGCGAGAGGCCGGTCATGGTGCCCGACGAGCCGCAGCCGACCACCACCGCGTCCACCCGCCCGTCCATCTGCTCGAGGATTTCCGGGCCGGTCGTCTGGATGTGTGCGCGCGGGTTGTCCGGGTTGCCGAACTGGTTGATGAAGTACGCGCCGGGCGTCTCGCGAGCGATCCGCTCGGCCATGTCCTGGTAGTACTCCGGATGGCCCTTGGCCACGTCCGAGCGGGTCAGCACGACCTCGGCGCCCATCGCCTTGAGGTTGAAGATCTTCTCGCGGCTCATCTTGTCCGGCACCACCAGGATCAGCCGGTAGCCCTTCGCCTGCGCGACCAGCGCGAGCCCCAGGCCGGTGTTGCCGGCGGTGCCCTCGACCAGCGTGGCGCCGGGGCTGATCCGGCCGGCGCGCTCGGCGCCTTCGATCATGGACAGGCCGATGCGGTCTTTGATGGAGCCGCCCGGATTGGCGCTCTCGAGCTTGAGGAACAACTCGCACAACCCCGTATCGAGGCGCTGGGCTTTCACCATCGGGGTGTTCCCGATCAGTTCGAGCACGCTTTGGTGGACCGTCATGGCGACTCCGTCGTTGGGCGGCGCCCGCAGGCGCTGGACAAGGCGCACGATGATAACCGAGCCGCCCGCCAGTGCCTGCAGGAGCGCCCTTGGGAGGCGACCCGGCATGGCGATCCCGCCCGAAGCGCCCCCCAAAAGAAACGGCCCCGGCGCTTCGTGGGAAGGGCCGGGGCCGTCAGGTAGACGGTGGGGTCAGTGGATCTGCGGGACTCGCGCATCCCACATGCGTTGCAGGCGTTCCTTGGCGTGCAGTTTTTCCTTCTTCATGCCGGCCAAGGTGACATCGTCGATGGGAAGGACGCCGATCTCGGCATCGTGCACCTTGCTCTTCAATTCGCGGTGATGCTGGTAGAGCCGACGGAATTCCGCGTCGGCTTTCATGAATGCTTCGACATCGTCACGCTGCTGGTTTTCGAACATGATCCGACCTCCTCGCGAGATGAGCGGGCGCGTGATCGGCACGCCCGCGGGCGGATGAAGCGCGCGCGCCCACGCCCCGTACGCATGTGGAGCGAAACAGGGACCGGCAGTGCGTGGGGAAATGGGCGCATGTTTCAGGTCAGTGAGCCATGGCACGGGTGCGCCATGGCAGCCCTGACCCTACTCCCGCGCCCGGGACCGTGCAAGCCACCGCGGGAAGCCCTGCGGGCAGGCCGATCCAACTGTCGAGTCCGCCAGTCCGGGCGCCGAAAAACCTCGGGCGCGACCGCCATCCCGGTCGCGCGCGGCGCTCTTCAGGCACCCCGTCGGCGCCGGGGCTCAATGGCCTTTCGGGGCCGTCTTGTCCTTGGCCGGCGCCGGCTTGGTGGCCTCCGACGAGGAGGACGGGGCGGCCTGCATCTGCGAGCGCATGGCGCGCGCGGCCTGGGCAGCCGCCTCGGCTTCGCGACGGGCGGCGCGGGCGACGCGGCTCTGCGCGGCGGCCAGCTTCCTGGCCCGCTCGGCCTCGGCACGCGCCTGCTCGGCGGCCTGCGAGGCCTCCATGCCCTGCTGCTGCAGGCGGGCGGCCTCTTCCTGCGCCATCTGGTACTGCATGCGCTGGCGCTCCAGCTCCATGCGCGCGGCCTCGGCTTCGCGGCGGCTGGCCTCCAGGAGAATCTGGGCATGCTCGCGGTCGAGCTTGTCGAGCCGGTCCCGGGCGGCCTGCAGCTGCGCGGCGGCCTTGGCCAGGTCGACCCGGCGCTCGGCCAGGTACAGCGCATGCGGCCGCTCGCTGCGGCCGGCCTGTTCCAGCCGGTCGATCGCGGCGTGCGCGAGCGCCTGTTCGGCCTGGGCATAGGTGCCGAGGGTGGGGTCGCTGGCCAGCTGGTTCAGGCTGGAGTTCAGGCGGTTGACGTCCATGTCGTCCTGGCGCGCCAGGGCCGGGCCGGCCAACGCCAGCAGGCCGATCAACGCCGTCGTGGCAAGGCGCTTCATCGCTGGCCTCCGTCGTTCGTGTGGGTGCTCGCCGAAGGGGCGGGAACCGGCTGGAAGCCGCCGTTCTGCGGCAGCGGCGCGGACAGCACCGAGGCGGACGGTGCCGGCATGTCCTGCAGCGTCTCCGGGGCGCTGCTGCCGGATGCCGGCGCGGCGGCCGGAGCCGGCTGCGCGGGCGCCTGTCCGGTCTGCTGGCGCAGGCGGTGGTTCTCTTCGACCTTGGCCTGGATCTGCGCCCGCGCGCTGCCCAGCTGGGCGCGCGTCCGGGCCAGTTCGGCATCGGCGCGGGCTTCCTCGGCCAGGTTGGCGGCATCGGCGTACTTGCGCGCGGCCATGGCGGTCTGCGCCTGCTGGAACTTGGCCTGCGCAAAGCCCAGGTCCACCGGATCGTAATCGGCCGCGCCGGCGTCGCGCGCGGACTGCAGCAGCGCCTGGGCCTGGTTCATCGAGGTGTCCGGCGGCGGCACGCTGGCACACCCGGCCAGCGCCAGCAGCGCCACGGCCAGGACCAGGCCACCCGCCATCCGGCCAGTACGCCCGATGCGTCCGGATGGCCGGGAAAAGATGTGCACCATCACTCATTCCTCGCGCAGTGTCGCCGCGTATTGTGGGCAGGCATAATCTTGCTTTGCAACGCGCCACAAGAAAGCGCGATCACTCTCAGGGGTCCTGCGTGGATATCGGTTACTTCCTCAAGCTGATGGTAGACAAGGGCGCGTCGGACATGTTCCTGACGACCGGCGCCCCGGTGAACATCAAGGTCGAGGGCAAGCTCTACCCGCTTGGCAACACCGGCCTGCCCGGCGGCATGGTCAAGAAGATCGCCTACTCGCTGATGGACGAGGGCCAGGTGCCGCAGTTCGAGCGCGACCTGGAACTCAACATGGCGCTGGCGGTGAAGGAAGCCGGGCGCTTCCGCATCAACGTGTTCAAGCAGCGCGGCGAAGTGGGCATGGTGATCCGCGCGATCAAGAGCGAGATTCCCTCGATCGACCAGCTGCAGCTGCCGCCCATCTTCCGCGACCTGATCATGGAGCAGCGTGGATTGATCCTGGTGGTGGGCGCTACCGGTTCGGGCAAGTCGACCACGCTGGCGGCGATGCTCGACCACCGCAACTCCAACTCGCCGGGCCACATCCTCACCATCGAGGATCCGATCGAGTACCTGCACCGGCACAAGAAGTCGATCATCAACCAGCGCGAGGTCGGGCTGGACACGCACAGCTATCACGAGGCGCTGAAGAACGCGATGCGTGAGGCGCCGGACGTGATCATGATCGGCGAGATCCGCGACACCGACACGATGGAGGCGGCGGTCGCCTTCTCCGAGACCGGCCACCTGTGCCTGGCCACGCTGCATTCGAACAACGCCGACCAGACGCTGGAGCGCATCCTCAACTTCTTCCCGGAATCGGCGCACAAGAACGTGCTGATGAACCTGGCGCTCAACCTGCGCGCGGTGATCAGCCAGCGCCTGGTGATCGGCAAGGACGGCCGCCGCGTGCCGGCGGTGGAAGTGCTGCTCAACACGCCGCTGATCCGCGACATGATCCGCCGCGGCCAGATCCACGAGATCAAGGAAGCGATGGACCGCAGCCTGCAGGAAGGCATGCAGACCTTCGACCAGTCGCTGTACAAGCTCTACAAGAGCGGGCGCATCGAGCTGGAGGAGGCGCTGGCCAAGGCCGACTCGCGCGATGGCCTGGCGCTGAAGATCCGGCTGTCGGAGGGCGGCGGGGCCGAGGCGACCGAACTGGCCGGGAACGATCCGTACGGCCTGGGCTTCTGAGCCGCACGAAAAGGTTGAGGAAGGGGCGCAGCGATGCGCCTCTTTTTTTAGCGCCCCGCGGAGGGCGCTCGGATGAAGGGCATGCTGGCGCGGGAGGTTGCCCTACGTCGGAAGTCCTCTCGAGCGCCCCATCGCACCAGGCAACATCTCCGCGAGTCCCGCCCCCTCACCCCGACCCTCTCCCCGCAGGGGAGAGGGAGAAGAGCCGTCGGTCGGCGCTGTGCCTCGCCGTGCCACCGAACTTGCTCCCTCTCCCCTGCGGGGAGAGGGCTGGGGTGAGGGGCCACGCTGGCGGGAAAGGCCGCCCGGTGCCGGATGCCCTTCTCCCATCGCACCAGGCCGCAACCTCGCGAGCCCCGCCCCTCACCCCGACCTTCCTCGGTGGGGAGAGGGAGCAGAGGGGTTGCTGTGTGCCTCGCCTCCATGCCCCGGGGCAGGAGCAGCCTGTGTAGGCCCGCTCGCCTACGGCGCGTCGGGCTGGTGCTCGGGCATCGCCTGCCTGAAGGCGTCAAGCTCGTTGCATGCGGCGTGGATGCGCGCGATGGTCGGCCAGCGATCCATCGACAGCTGCCAGCGCTGCGCGTTGTACACCTGCGGCACCAGGCAGGCGTCAGCCAGGCCCGGCGTGTCGCCATGGCAATAGCGACCGGTGGCACTGCTGCCGGCGAGCATGGTTTCCAGCGCGTCGAAGCCGGTCTCGATCCAGTGCCGCGACCAGGCCAGCTTCTGCGCCTCGTCCACGCCCAGCTGGCCCTCCAGGTACTGCAGCACGCGCAGGTTGCCCAGCGGATGGATGTCGCAGGCAACCGCCAGCGCCAACGCACGCACGCGGGCGCGGCTGCGCGCATCGGCCGGCAGCAGCGGCGGCTCCGGATGGGTTTCCTCCAGGTACTCGGCGATCGCCACCGACTGGGTGATCACGCGTTCGCCGTCCCGCAGGCACGGAATCAGCTGCTGGGGATTGAGGGCGCGGTAGGCCTCGGCGTGCTGTTCGCCGCCGTCGCGCAGGAGGTGCACCGGGCGTGTCTCATAGCGCAGCCCCTTGAGGTTGAGTGCGATACGCACGCGGTACACCGCGCTGGAGCGCCAGTAGCCGTACAACGCCAACAGTTCCGATGCCATGGGGATTCTCCCTGCCGGTGAAGGCGGCAGCATAAACCGGGCGAGCGCCACCATGGGCTACGCCCGCCCGCCGCGTTGCATCCCGGGGACCCGGGCCGGACAATAGGCGGTTCGCGCCGATGCGAGGCGCATCCGGTCGAACTGCAATCCCTTTTCCCGAGGAGTGGCGCCGTGTCCATCACCCGCATGAGCGATCTGGAACTGCGCGGCAAGCGCGTGCTGATCCGTGAAGACCTGAACGTGCCGATCGACGACGGCCGCATCACCTCGACCCAGCGCCTGGATGCCGCGCTGCCGACGATCCGGGCCGCACGCGACGCCGGCGCCAGGGTGATGGTGCTCTCGCACCTGGGGCGCCCGAAGGAAGGCCAGTTCGACGCCGAGTCCTCGCTTGCCCCGGTCGCGAAGTGGCTGGGTGACAAGCTCGGCGCGCCGGTGCGCCTGGTCGCCGACTACCTCGATGGGGTCGACGTTGCCGAGGGCGAGGTGGTGGTGCTCGAGAACTGCCGCATGAACACCGGCGAAGGAAAGGATGATGAAGCGCTCGCGAGGAAATACGCAGCGCTCTGCGATGTGTTCGTCATGGACGCCTTCGGCACCGCCCACCGGGCGCAGGCGTCCACCCACGGCGTGATCCGCTTCGCCCCGCAGGTTGCCGCCGGGCCGCTGCTCTCGGCCGAACTGGACGCGCTGGGCAAGGCGCTGGAGCAGCCGGCGCACCCGCTGCTGGCGATCGTCGCCGGCTCGAAGGTCTCCACCAAACTCACCCTGCTCGACAACCTGATCGGCAAGGTCGACCAGCTGATCGTCGGCGGCGGGATCGCCAACACGTTCATCGCCGCCGCCGGCTACGGCGTGGGCAATTCGCTGTACGAGCCGGACCTGATCGACGCGGCCCGGAAGGTCATCGCCGATGCCAAGCGGCGTGGCGCCGAGGTGCCGCTGCCGGTCGACGTGGTGGTGGCGCCGGAGTTCTCCGCCAACGCCCCGGCCACGGTCAGGCCGGTGGACGAGGTCAAGGACGGGGAGATGATCCTGGACATCGGCCCGGAGACCGCCCGGCGCTATGCCGAATTGATCGCCGGCGCCGGCACCGTGGTGTGGAATGGGCCGGTCGGCGTGTTCGAGTTCGACGCCTTCGGCAAGGGCACCGAAACGCTGGCACACGCGATTGCCGACTCGAAGGCCTTCTCGATCGCCGGCGGCGGCGACACGCTGGCTGCGGTCGACAAGTACGGCATCGCCGACAAGGTTTCCTACATATCCACCGGCGGCGGCGCGTTCCTGGAATTCCTCGAAGGCAAGGAGCTGCCGGCGGTGGCCGCACTCAAGGCGCGTGCGGACCGCTGATGCTCTGCCTGTTCGACCTCGACGGTACGCTGATCGACTCCGAGCACGGCATCACCGCGTGCGTGAAGCATGCGCTGGAGCGCCTGCGCGTGGCGATTCCCTCCGCCGAAGAACTGCGGCGCTGGATCGGCCCGCCGCTGCGGCACAGCTTCGCGCCGCTGCTCGGCCACGACGCGGCGCGGGTCGAGGCGGCGGTCGAGCACTACCACGAGCGTTTCGACACGCACGGCTGGCGCGAGCACACCGTCTACCCGGGCATCGAACCGCTGATCAACCGCCTGCTCGATGCCGGCCACCAGCTGGCCATCGTCACCGGCAAGCCGCATCGGCATGCCGAACCGATCCTGGCGCAGCTGACGTTCGGTCGGGCCTTCCTGCGGCTGTACGGTCCCGATCCGTCCAGCGCGCACAGCGAGAAGGCGGACATGATCGCGGCGGCCATGGCCGACTTCGGCGCCCGGGCGGAGGAGACTGTAATGATCGGTGACCGCCACTTCGACATCGAAGGCGCGGTGGCCAACCGCGTACGCGGCATCGGCGTGCTGTGGGGCTTCGGCAGCCGCACGGAGCTGGAACAGGCCGGCGCCGCGGCGGTCGCCGCCACGCCCGGGGAATTGGGCACGCTGCTCGACCTGGGTCCCTGACACCTTCCGCTTTCTTGCAGGAGCACACCTGTGCGCGACCGCCAAGCATCGCGGCCGAGCACAGCAGGCACCCTCCACGAGATCTGCCCCCTCCCCTGCTTGCAGGGAAGGGTTGGGGAGGGGTGCTCTTGCGCTCCGAACGCGCCCCCCCTCCCAACCTCCCCCTGCAGGCAGGGGGAGGAGCCACAGCGGCAATCAGCCGATCGTGCGCTTGACCGCGTCCACCACGTTCGTGACGGTGAAGCCGAAGTGCTCGAACAGCTGCGGCGCGGGGGCCGAAGCGCCGAAGCCGGTCATGCCGATCACTTCGCCATCCAGGCCCACGTACTTGCGCCAGTAGTCGGCGGTCGCCGCCTCCACCGCCACGCGCGCGCGACACCACGACGGCAGCACGCCCTCACGGTATTCCAGCGGCTGCTCGTCGAACACCTCGGTGCACGGCATCGACACCACGCGCACCGGTACGCCCTGCTGGGCCAGCGTGCGCGACGCCTCCATCGCCAGCTCCACTTCGGAGCCGGTGGCGATGATGATCGCCTTGAACTTGGTATCGGCCGGGTCGGACAGCACGTAGGCGCCGCGCGCGATGTCGGCGACCTGCTGCTCGCTGCGCTGCTGGTGCTTCAGGTTCTGGCGCGAGAACACCAGGCAGGCCGGGTTGCCCTTGCGCTCGAGGGCGGCCTTCCAGGCGACCG
>NZ_DASSES010000087.1:0-35967 GCF_035695185.1 Frateuria sp. | reverse complement strand
CCCACGGCCGCCTGAGCCTGATCCACGCCAAGGGCGAGCCGATGTACGGCATCGGCGGCTTCGACGCGACGGAGCCTGCCACCGCCGGTCTGCTGCGCGATGGCTACCGCACGGTGACCGCGGGCGAACAAGGCCATGCCGGTGCACCGTTCGTGTGGAGCACCGCCGGCTACGGCGTGCTGATCGATGGCGTGGGCGGCCAGATCGCGCTGGGCGACACGCGCATCGACGCGCACATGTTCGACGGCGGCGTCGATTACTACGTGTTCCTGGGCGACCCGCACGCCATCTTCGGCGCGCTGGCGAAAGTGAGTGGCCGCAGCCCCTTGTTCCCCAAGTGGGCGATGGGCTTCACCAACAGCCAGTGGGGCATCGACCAGAAGGAACTGCTGGACATCGTCGAGGGCTACCGCGCGCGGCACATTCCGCTGGACAACTTCACGCTCGACTTCGACTGGAAGGCGTGGGGCCAGGACAACTACGGCGAGTTCCGCTGGAACCAGGACAAGTTTCCCGACGGCGACAGCGGAAAACTCAAGGAGCTGCTCGACGCGCAGGGCGTCCACCTGACCGGCATCATGAAGCCGCGCATCCACGTCGACACGGTCGAGGGGCGCGAAGCCACCGAGCACGGCTACTGGCTCGCCCAGAGCGATCCGGCGCCGGACTATTTTTCCGGCAAGACGGTGCGCGAACTCGACTTCGCCGACCCGGCCGCGCGTGCCTGGTTCTTCAACGCGGCGCTGAAGCACTCGTTCCAGACCGGCATCGTGGGCTGGTGGAACGACGAGGCCGACGACGTCGCCGTCGACCTGCAGCACATGGACATGCAGCGCGCGCTCTACGACGGCCAGCGCGCCATTTCCGACCTGCGCGTGTGGTCGCTCAACCGCAACTTCTACCTCGGCGCGCAGCGCTATGCCTACGGCCTGTGGTCGGGCGACATCCGCACCGGCTTCGCCAGCATGGCCGGCCAGCGCCAGCGCATGCTCAGCGCGATCAACGTGGGCGCCATGCAGTGGGGCATGGACGGCGGCGGCTTCAAGGGCGGCACGCCGACGCCGGAAAACTACGCGCGCTGGATCCAGTTCGGTGCATTCACGCCGGTGTTCCGCGTGCACGGCGAACTGGGCCAGCACCGCCAGCCGTGGGTGTACGGGCCGGTCGCCGAGAAGGCCGCCACCGCCGCGATCCGCCTGCGCCAGTCGCTGGTTCCCTACATCTACAGCTACGAACACAAGCGCCGTGCGTCCGGCATCGGCCTGGTCCGCCCGCTGCTGTTCGACTGGCCGAACGACGCCAACGTGCGCAACGAGGTCGATGCCTGGCTGTTCGGCGACAGCCTGCTGGTGGCGCCGGTGGTCGAGCAGGGCCAGACGGTCAAGCCGGTCTACCTGCCGGCGGGCGAGTGGATCGACTGGTTCAGCGGCAAGCACTACGCCGGCGGCCAGACCATCGAACACAAGACCGACGCCCAGCACTGGAGCGACATCCCGCTGTACATCCGGGAGGGCGCCATCATCCCGGTCGCCCCGCCGATGGACTACGTCGGCCAGCACCCGCTCACCGAACTGGAGGTGGAACTGTTCCCCGCCGCGCAGGCCAGCCAGTTCGACTACTACGACGACGACGGCAGGACCTACGGCTACGAGCAGGGCAGGTATTTCCTGCAGTCGATGCGGCTGCAGGGACAGCGGGGCAGCGTGGACTTCGCCCTCGCTCCGCCGCAGGGCAGCTTCGAGCCCGCGCTCAAGTCCTGGCTGCTGAAGTTCCACGGCAAGCCGGCGCAGGCGGTCGACAGCGACGGCCGTGCGCTGGAGGGCTTCGCCAGCGTCGCCGCCCTGCGCGCCTCGGCCGACGACGGCTGGGCCGTGGGCGAGGACCGCTTCGGTCCGGTGACCTGGGTCCGGGTGGTGGCCGGCAAGGGCCAAACCATCACGCTGGACGTGAAAGAGTAGGCCGTAGCATCGGCCGCCGACCGCCGGCGTCCGTTCCGCGCAAGCGGGGTCCGCCCGGTCCCGGCACAAGCCGGGCACGGATTCCCGCCTGCCCGGACGGAAGGTTCGACGCTTCATGTTCACCACCGGGAGGTACGTGGCATGCGCAACAACCAACGAACGGTCCGCCGCTGCAAAGCCATCGCGGTCCTCGCGGCCCTGCTGCTCTACGCCCTGCCCTCGAGCGCCCTGCTGGCGGCCAGCAACGACGGCAACGTCGAGTGGAGCGGCCTGTTCCATGACCAGGGGCCGCTGTTCGACAACCACGTCGAGCCCACGGCCAGCCAGTCGGTCACGTTGACGCTGCGCACCTTCAAGGGCGACATCACCAGCGCCAACATCAAGTACTACGACAGCGCCGACGGCCAGTTCCACTGGATCGCGATGAACTGGGCGGCCAACGATCCCACCGGCACCTTCGATTACTGGAAGGGCACCGTGCCGGCCAGCGCCTCGGAGAAGTACTACCGCTTCCAGGTCAACGACGGCAGCGCCACCGCCTGGCTCAACGCCGCGGGCACCAGCTCGGCCGAACCGAGCTCGGGCGACTTCTTCATCGTGCCGGGCTTCACCACCCCTGCGTGGATGAAGAACGGCGTGATCTACCAGGTCTTCCCCGACCGCTTCTACAACGGCAACACGGCCAACGACGTGACCGACGGCCAGTACAGCTACGCCGGCTGCGCCACCGAGAAGCACGCCTGGGGGACCGGCGTGGCGTCCCGTGCCAGCGGCTGCAACAGCGCGGTGTTCTTCGGCGGCGACCTGGCCGGCGTCGACCAGAAACTCGGCTACATCAAGAACACCCTCGGCGCGGACATCCTCTACCTCAACCCGATCTTCCTCTCGCCGACCAACCACAAGTACGACACCGAGGACTACATGAAGGTCGACCCGGCCTTCGGCAGCAACAACACGCTGCAGGCGCTGATCGCCGACGTGCACAGCAGCGGCAACGGGCCCCGGGGCTATGTGCTGCTCGACGGCGTGTTCAACCACACCGGCGACACCGAGGCCTGGTTCGACCGCTATCACTGGTCGAGCGTGACCGGCGCCTACGAGTCGCAGTCGAGCAGCTACTACGGCTGGTACACCTTCCAGTCGTGGCCCGGCAGCTATTCCGGCTTCTTCGGCATCGCCAGCATGCCCAAGCTCGATTACGGGAGCAGCGGTTCGGCGGTGCGCAATGCGATCTACGGCAGCGGCACCTCGGTAGTGCAGACCTACCTGAAGGCGCCCTATGCGATCGACGGCTGGCGCCTGGACGCCGCCCAGTACCTGGACGCCAACGGTGGCGACGGCTCCGACGCGACCAACCACCAGATCATGGCCGAGCTGCGCGCCGCGGTGAAATCGGTCAACCCCGACGCCGATATCCTGGGCGAGTTCTGGGGCAACGCCGGGCCGTGGACCGACAACGGCACCGAATGGGACGGTGCCATGAACTACGACGGCTTCATGCAGCCGGTCTCCGAATGGATCACCGGTCGCGACTACGGCAACGGCGCCGCCGCCATTCCCGTGAGCCAGTTCGACAGCTGGCTGCGCGGCACCCGCGCCAACTACCCGACCAACGTGCAGCAGACCATGAGCAACGCGTTGGGCAGCCACGACACCACCCGCTTCGGCACGCGCGCCGGCGGCGACATCTGGAAGACCTACCTCGCGTTGATCTTCCAGATGACCTATGTCGGCACGCCGACCATCTACTACGGCGACGAATACGGCATGCAGGGCGGCGCCGATCCCGACAACCGGCGCACGTTCGACTGGACCGTGGGCAGCGCGACCAACAGCGCGGTGGCGCTCACCCACAAGCTGATCGCCATCCGCAACGCCTACCCGGCCCTGCGCACCGGCTCGTTCATGACGCTGCTCACCGACGACAACTCGAAGCTGTACGCCTACGGCCGCTTCGATGCCGGCAACCGCATCGCGGTGGTGCTCAACAACGATCCGGTCACGCATTCGGTCACCATGCCCGTCTGGCAACTCAGCGTCGCCGACGGCAGCCACCTGGTCGACCAGATCTCCGGCACGTCGTATACGGTGCAGAACGGCCAGGTCACGCTCGACGTGAACGGCCACTACGGCGCCATCCTGGCGCAATGAGGGAGTCCAAGCGCACATGCTGAGCCTGTTGCTGATGGCCTCGATGGCCGCCGGTCCCGACCTCCCCGAAGCCGCCTGGCACGACGGCCTGGACTGGCATGGCGTGCACGTCTCGATGCAACGCAATGGCGGAGATGGCTATCTGCTCGAATGGCCGACGGGCAAGCGGGTGATCCCCGCGCCCCCGCTCCGGGTCGCCACCGCCAGCCCGCTGTTCGATGGCCTCTATGCCATGGCTCAGGACGACTTGAGGCAGGACTCGGTGGAAGCCATCCGGGATGGCGCATTCGACCACGGCCAACCGATTCCCTGCCTGTGCTTCGAGACCGGCGAGAAGTGGCCCTATGTCTGGACACGCGATCTCTCCTACGCGATCGACCTGGGGCTCTGGCGCTTCGATGCCCGCCGCTCGCGCAACGGACTGGCGTTCAAGCTCTCCGACGTGCGGGTGCCCGCCGCGCCGCAGGGCCTGTACGTGATGCAGGACACCGGCTCGGGCGGCAGCTGGCCGATCAGCACCGATCGCATCGTGTGGTTCCTCGGCGCGCGGCACCTGCTGGACGATGCCGGCTTCGCCGACCAGGCGGGACGGGCGCTGGCCGACACGCTGGCACAGGACCGGCAATACGCCTTCGACCCGGCCTTCGGGCTCTATCGCGGCGAAACCTCGTTCCTGGACTGGCGCGAGCAGACCTACCCTGCCTGGACGGCCGACAACGTGCGCTTCATCGCGCAGTCCTTCGCGCTGTCGACCAATGTCCTGCACTATCAGGCCTTGCGCATGGCCGCCGAGCTGGCGGACCGGCACCGCGACCCGCGGGCGGCCGGCTACCGCACCCAGGCCGAAGCGCTGAAGGCGGCCATCAACCGTCACTTCTGGCGTGCCGACCGTGGCCTCTACATGAGCTACATCGGCGGCGACGGGCTGCCGGTGGAGGCCTACGACCTGCTCGGCACGTCGCTGGCGATCACCAGCGGCGTGGCCGACCCGGCGCGCGCGCGCCAGGCACTGGCCAACTATCCCACCTGGCCCGCCGGCAGCCCGGTCGTCTGGCCCGAGCGCGCCGACCAGCCGATCTACCACAATCGCGCGATCTGGCCGTTCGTCAGCGCCTACGCGCTGCGCGCGGCGCGGGCGGTCGACGACCCGGCGCGCATCGCGCACGAGATCCGCTCGGTCGTCCGCGGCGCGGCACTCGCCGGCTCCAACATGGAGAACTACGAGCTGCTCACCCAGGGTGTCCACCTCGACGACGGACCGCGGAGCGGCCCGGTGGTCAATTCGCCGCGCCAGCTGTGGTCGGTGGCCGGGTTCCTCGACGTGGCGATCGAGGGCGTCTTCGGGCTGGCCGGCGACGGCCGCGTCGAGCCCAAGCTGCCGGTCTCGCTAGTCCCGATGCTGTTCGGCGACAGCGACCACATCGACCTGCAGACGCAGGACCGCCGCATCACCCTGCGCCGCCCCGCCAGGCTCGACGGCAACCTGCTGGTCGCGGATGCCACCGAGCAGCAGGGTGACCAGACGGTCATCACACTCAAGGCCATCACGGTGCCGGAGCACGCGCTGCGCAGCGACGCCCCCCTGTATGCACCAGCCACGCCGCCCGCGCCTGACGTCGAGGCGGACGGCGACCAGTGGCGCGTGCGCAGTCCGGGCAAGGGCGTGCTGTACGTCAATGGCCGCCGTCACGGGACCCTCGACACCAGCGCGACGCTGCCCCGCACCGGAAAGCTCCAGTGCATCCGCGTGACCCACCTCGGCGCCGATGGCGTCGAGTCGCTGCCCAGCCCCGAGGTGTGCCCTGGCAGGATGGACCACGTCGCCGGCGCCTGGCCGCGCGGCTGGACGGCGCCCGCCACCGGCCGCTATCGGGCCATGCTCGACTACGCCAATCCGCACGGGCCGATCAACACCGGCATCACCGCCGCGGTGAAGTGGCTGGTCGTCGACTGCGGCGAGGACACGCCGCAGCGGCTGCCGCTGGTGATGCCGCACAGCGTGGGGCGCCAGCCATCCACCTGGGGCGATTTCACGGCGAAGGCCGGCCAGCGCTGCCGCTTCCGCCTGGACGACGGCTTCAACATGAGCTACCTGCGTCACAACGCCCACTACACCGGTGGCGCGGGGGGCGATGCAGGATCGCTCAACCAGGCTGACGTCGGCGACCTGCTGATAGCGCCGCTTTGAACCCTGCCCCTTGCAGGAGCGCACCTGGGCGCGACCCGCTCCATGGCGGTCGCGCACAAGTGCGCTCCTCGAAGACCTTCGCTGACGGAACCCCTGGATGAGCAACAAACCCACCCTGTCCTTCTGGCAGATCTGGAACATGTGTTTCGGCTTCCTGGGGATCCAGTTCGGCTTCGCCCTGCAGAACGCCAACGTCAGCCGCATCTTCCAGAGCCTGGGCGCGGACGTGGCCGACATCCCGATCCTGTGGGTGGCCGCACCGCTGACCGGCCTGATCGTGCAACCGATCATCGGCCACCTGTCCGACCGCACCTGGAACCGGCTGGGCCGGCGCCGGCCGTACTTCCTGGCCGGCGCGGTACTGACCACGCTGGCCCTGTTGTGGATGCCCAACGCCCCCACGCTGTGGGTCGCCGCCGGCCTGCTGTGGATCATGGACGCCTCGATCAACGTCTCGATGGAGCCGTTCCGCGCCTTCGTCGGTGACCAGCTGCCGCCGCGCCAGCGGCCGCTGGGGTATGCCATGCAAAGCTTCTTCATCGGTATCGGCGCGGTGGTCGCCTCCGCCCTGCCCTGGCTGCTGGCGAAACTCGGCGTCGCCAACGTGGCAGCCGCAGGCGGCGTGCCGGACACGGTGAGGTACGCCTTCTATGCCGGTGGCGTGGTGCTGCTCGGCGCCGTGCTGTGGACCATCGTCACCAGTCCGGAGTACCCGCCACGGCAGCTGCGCGAACAGGCCGACGAGGCTCCGGCCGAGCTGCCGGTGGATAACGCGCATGCCTGGCGGCCTGGCGCGGTGCTGTTGGCGCTGGGCGCGGCCCTGCTGGTGGCAATCGGTCACTTCGGGCTGGAGAAGGAGCTGTACCTGCTCGGTGGCGGCCTGGTCGTGTCCGGCCTGCTGTTCGTCTGGCTGGCGTTCGCGCGTGGCCATGGCATGGCCCAGCAGGTGATGAGCGACCTGTACGGCATGCCCGCGCCGATGCGCCGGCTGGCCTGGGTGCAGTTCTTCTCCTGGTTCGCACTGTTCGCGATGTGGATCTACACCACCCAGGGGGTGGCGCAGAGCTTCTTCGGCAGCACCGACACCGCCAGCGCGGCCTACAACGAAGGCGCCAACTGGGCCGGGGTGCTGTTCGCGGTCTACAACGGCGTGGCGGTGCCGGCAGCAGTGCTGATCCCGTGGATGGTGCGCCGCTGGGGGCTGCGCATCAGCCACCTGGTGAACCTGTTCCTGGGCGGCGCCGGCCTGCTCTCCTTCGTGGTCTTGCACGACCCGCGCTGGCTGGTCGTCTCGATGGTCGGCGTGGGCTTCGCCTGGGCCTCGATCCTGTCCCTGCCCTACGCGCTGCTGTCGGACAACCTGCCCGCGGCCAAGATGGGCGTGTACATGGGCATCTTCAATTTCTTCATCGTGATCCCGCAGCTGCTGGCCGCCAGCGTGCTGGGCCTCCTGCTCAGGACCTTCTTTCACGGCCAGCCGATCTGGGCGCTGGCGCTGGGTGGCGCAAGCCTGCTGGTCGCCGGCCTGTGCACCCTGCGCGTGCACGAACCGGACATGGCGCCCGCGGTGCAAGCCGCATAAGGCGCGCGCCACGCAACACCTCAAGGACGCAGCATGAGACTCAAGTTCGCCACGACCTCCCTGGCACTGGCCCTCGGCCTGGGCACCGCCCATGCGGGCACCGCGCCGCGCGCGTTCTACGGCACCGATGCGCCGTTCGCCGCCGACGCCATCTACTTCGTGATGACCGACCGCTTCGTCGACGGCGACCCGTCCAACGACCACCGCGACCAGGGCGGCGCGCACCCCACCTTCGACATTCCGGTGCCGGGCGCGCCCAGGGGCGGGAGCGCGAACATCGGCTACCTGGGCGGCGACTTCAAGGGCGTGCTGGACAACGCCGGCTACATCCGCGCCCTGGGTTTCGGTGCGGTATGGATCACCCCGATCGTGGACAACCCTGACCAGGCCTTCACCGGCGGCGATCCGGTGTACTGGGGCTCGAAGTTCTCCGACCGCGGCAAGACCGGCTTCCACGGCTACTGGGGGATCGATTTCTACAGGGTCGACGAACACCTGCCGAGCAAGGATCTGGACTTCGCCCAGTTCACCGCCGGCATGCACAAGGCGGGTCTGAAGGTGGTGCAGGACATCGTGCTCAACCACGGCTCGCCCGCGTTCACCATGCCGGTGCGCCAGCCGCAGTTCGGCCAGATCTTCGACGAACACGGCAAGCTGGTCGCCGACGAACAGAACCTGCCACCCTGGCAGCTCGACCCGCGCGACAACCCGCTGCACCGCTTCTACCACGCGTACGAAGACCTGGCGCAGCTGTCCAACAACGACGATGCCAACCCGGCGGTGCTGGACTATTTCACCGGCGCCTACCTCAAGTGGATCGGCCAGGGCGCCGACGCCTTCCGCATCGACACCATCAACCACATGTCGACCACGTTCTGGCGCCAGTTCTCCGCGCGCATCCGGGCCAGGCATCCGGGCTTCTTCATGTACGGCGAAGCGTTCGACTACAGCCCCGACGACATCGGCAAGTACACCTGGGCGAAGAACGGCGGCATCAGCGTGCTCGACTTCCCGCAGCAGCAGGTGATCAAGGCCGTGTTCGAGCACCCGGGCAGCGACTACGGCCTGCTTGAGTCGAAGCTCTACCTCGCCAACGGCCCCTACGCCAACCCCTACGAGCTGGTCACCTTCTACGACAACCACGACATGGCGCGCATGGATGCCGACGACCATGGTTTCATCGACGCCGACAACTGGCTGTTCACCGCCCGCGGCATCCCGGCCCTCTACTACGGCTCGGAAACCGGCTTCGAGCGCGGGCGTGCCGAGCACCAGGGCAACCGCAACTACTACGGCCAGGCACGCATCGACGTGGCGGGCAGGAGCCCGATCTACCGCCAGCTCAAGCGCATCGCCAACCTGCGGGCGCGCACGCCGGCGCTGCAGCGCGGATTGATGCTGGTCGAGCACATGGCCGGCGACCAGGCCGCCTTCTACCGGGTCTACCAGAAGGACGGCGTGCACCAGATCGCGCTGGTGCTGCTCAACAAGGGCGACAAGGCCGCGCGCTTCCAGGTGGCGAAGTATCTTCAGCCGGGCCGCTGGCAGGCGGCGCTGGGTGGCCAGGCGGTGGACGTGGCGCAGGGCGGCGCACTCGAGGCCAGCGTGGGACCGCACGACGTGTCCGTGTACTTGCTCGACGCACCGGTCACCCGCGGCGATCTGGTGGCCGAACTGACCCGGCTGATGCACGACAAGCGCCATCCGGATGAGTGATCACCTGGAGGTGTCGGCGTTCGCCGGCCGCGTCCGTCTGGGGCGACGGCCCCGGAGCCGCATGCGCCGCTTCCTGGCGCGGCAGGGCTTCGCCGCGCTGTTGTTGCTCCCCTGCGCATCACCTGCGCAGGTGC
Source organism: Frateuria sp. (assembly GCF_035695185.1). GTDB lineage: Bacteria > Pseudomonadota > Gammaproteobacteria > Xanthomonadales > Rhodanobacteraceae > Frateuria_A. Next base: position 26,238 of record NZ_DASSES010000087.1, on the reverse strand, counting down.
GGAAACTCGAACTGGACGCGCCGGCCTTCGCCCCCGAGCGCCTCCACGTCACGGTCTATCTCCCGCCGGGCTACGCGCGGTCGAACGCCCGCTATCCCGTGCTGTATGCCAACGACGGCCAGGACATGCAGGCGGTGGGGCTGCAGGCGACGCTCTCGAAGCTGTACGGCGAGCACGCCATCGAGCCGCTCATCGTCGTCGCGGTCGACATGCTGAAGGACCGCGCCAGCGGCTACGGACTTTCCGATCGCGCGCGCGGCCGGAGCGTGGTCGGCGGATCGCGGATCGGTGCCATCGGCATCAAGGCAGCCGACTACTCGTCCTGGCTGGCCACCGCCCTGGTGCCCTACGTGGATGCCCACTACCGCACGCGCGCCGATGCCCGCCAGCGCACGGTGATGGGCTGGTCGCTGGGGGCGCTGAACGCGTTCAACCTGGGCTGGCAGTACCCGCGGGTGTTCGGCAAGGTCGGCGCAATGTCGCCGTCGTTCTGGCTGGCGGGCGACCGCAGCGGCGCGACCGCGGTGCAGCGCAGCCGGCTGGCGCAGGCCATGGTCGACCGCGGTCCGAAGCGCGCGGGGCTGAAGTTCTGGTTCGCCGCGGGCACCGCCGAGGAAACGAACGACCGCGACCGCGACGGCGTGATCGATGTGGTCGACGACCTGCAGGATCTGGTTGAGGGGTACCGGGGCAACGGCGTGCGGCGGCGCGGCCTGCGCCAGCTCGGCTACTCGACCACGGGCACGGATCCGGACGTCACCGTCTTCCTGCTGCCAGGCGGGCACCACCAGCAGGCCTCGTGGGCGAAGATGCTGCCGGTATTCCTGCGCTGGGCCTTTCCCTCCCGCGCACCGTCCCCGTAGGCGCCCCCTGGGCGCGACCGGATCGCCCGGTGGCGGCCACGTCCGTTCCTACCGGGGCCGCACGCTCGACTGCCGCACCATCAGCTTCACCGGCAACATCTGGCTCTGTGCCGGCTCGCCGCGGATCATCCTGAGCAGGTTGTCGACCAGTACCTCGCCGGCGCTGCGCGTATCCTGCAGCACGGTGGTGAGCGGGGGGGTGGCGAAGCGCGCCATGGGAATGTCGTCGAAACCGGCCACCGGCACGTCCGTCGGCACCTTGTAGCCCTGTTCGGCGAGCGCACGCATGGCGCCGATGGCGATCAGGTCGCTGGCGGCGAATACGGCATCGAACGGAGCGCCGCTGGCGAGCAGCCTGGACATCGCGTCGTGGCCGCACGGCTGGGTGCTTTCAGCGTCGATCTGCAAGGCCTGGTCCACCTCAAGCCCGGCCTGCTGCAGGGCGTCGGCGTAGCCGCGGTAGCGCTCGAAGAACTCCGGATAGTGGCTGGAGGCGTCGCCCAGGAAGGCGATCCGCCGGCAGCCCTGTTCGACGAAATGCCGCGCCACCGCCTGGCCGCCGCTGAAGTTGTCGCAGCCGACCGATACGCCCGGCTGGTCCGGCTGCACCGCTCCCCAGCGCACGAAGCGCGTGCCGATCGCCACCAGTTTTTCCAGCCGCGCGCGATAGGCCAGGTAGTCGCCGTAGCCGAGCAGGATGATGCCGTCGGCCTTCTTGCTGTCGGCGTAGTCGGCGTGCCAGTCGGTCGAGAATTGCTGGAACGAGACCAGCAGGTCGTAGCCCTGCTGTGCGCAGGCACGGGTGATCGAGCCCAGCATCGAGAGGAAGAACGGGTTGATGTTCGAGCCGTCGGTGGTGGGATCCTCGAACAGCAGCAGCGCCAGCGTGCCCGAATGCTGCAGCCGCAGGTTGGAGGCGTTCTTGTCGACCTTGTAGCGCAACTGCTCCGCGGCGGCGCGGATGCGCTCGCGGGTTTCCTCGCTGACCAGCGGGCTGCCGCGCAACGCGCGCGAAACCGTTGCCTGGGAAACCCCCGCCAGGTGGGCGATGTCGATCGACGTCGCTTTGGCCTTGCTCACTGCCTGGAAACCTCTGGTACTGCCGCCGCCGACAACATTACCATCGGCCGGTCGCGCTGTGCCGGTGCCCATGCATACGTATTCAGGCGGACGGCAACCGCGGCAACGGCCAGACTCGCACTACTGTCGTCCTGGGGCATGGGGGAAAGAACGGATGAGTACGCGGGAGACGCCAGTCGACCTGGCGCTGGAGCAACGGGCCACGGCCCGCATCGTGCTGATTGCCGCCGCGGCGGCGCTCGGCGGCTTTCTTTTCGGATTCGACACCGCGGTCATCAACGGTGCCGTGGAGGCGATCCGTGGCGGCTTTCAGCTAGACGCGGCGCGCATCGGCCTGGCCGTGTCCTGCGCCCTGCTCGGCTCGGCCGCCGGCGCCTGGTACGCCGGCACGCTGGCCGACCGGCTGGGCCGCGTGCGCACCATGCAGGTCGCCGCCCTGCTGCTGGCGGCGAGCGCGGTCGGCTCGGGGCTGGTGACCGGCATGTGGGACCTGATCCTGTGGCGCGTGGTCGGCGGCATCGGCGTGGGCATGGCCTCGGTGATCGCGCCGACCTACATCGCCGAAGTCTCGCCGGCGCACGTGCGCGGGCGGCTCGGCTCGCTGCAGCAGCTGGCGATCGTGCTCGGCATCTTCGCCGCGCTGCTTTCCGATGCGTGGCTGGCCAGCACCGCCGGCGGTGCTTCCGCGCCGTTGTGGTTCGGGCTGGCCGCCTGGCGCTGGATGTTCCTGGCCGCGACGATCCCGGCACTGGTCTACGGCGCGCTGGTGCTGGGCGTACCCGAATCACCCCGCCACCTGGTCGCCCGCGGGCGCATGGCCGAAGCGCGCGAGGTGCTGCGCCAGGTGCTGGCGATGCGCAGCGAGACCGCGCTGGACTACAAGCTGGGCGACATCGAGCGCAGCCTGAAGATGGAATACCGGCCACGGCTGCGCGATCTGCGGGGGCCGAGCCTGGGGCTGTTGCCGGTGGTGTGGGTCGGCATCCTGCTGTCGGTGTTCCAGCAGTTCGTCGGCATCAACGTGATCTTCTACTACTCCTCGGCGCTGTGGCATTCGGTCGGCTTCAGCGAGGCCGATGCGTTCTCGATCACGGTGATCACCTCCATCGTCAACGTGCTGGTGACGCTGGTCGCCATCGCGCTGGTCGACAAGCTCGGGCGCAAGCCGCTGCTGACCGTCGGGTCGGCGGGCATGGCGGTCACCCTGGCGCTGATGGCGTGGTGTTTCTCGCAGTCGATCGGCAGCGGTGCCGACCTGAGCCTGCCGGCGCCCTGGAACATGGTCGCGCTGGTGGCCGCCAATGCCTACGTGGTGTTCTTCGGGCTGAGCTGGGGGCCGATGGTGTGGGTGCTGCTGGGCGAAATGTTCCCCAACCGCATCCGCGCCGTGGCGCTGGCCGTGGCCGCCGCCGCCCAGTGGCTGGCCAACTTCCTGATCACCTCGACCTTCCCGGCGCTGGCCGAGGTCGGGCTGAGCTTCGCCTACGGCCTGTACGCCGCGTTCGCGCTGATCTCGCTGCTGTTCGTGGTGTTCGCGGTGCGCGAGACCAAGGGCATGGAGCTGGAGGACATGCCCGGCTGAGCTTTCTTGCAGGAGCGCACCTGTGCGCGACCGCCATGCCCCGGGGTCGCGCACAGGTGTGCCTCCTGCAGTGGTTCCGGCAAAGGTGCCTACGGTTGTTGTTTCGGCAACGCGTAGGCGATCAGCGAATCGCCGATCTTGGTCCCCAGCGACCGGTGCCCACCGGCCATCACCACCACGTACTGCCGGCCGGTGCGTTCGGAGACGTAGGTCATCGGCGTCGCCTGGCCGCCCGCCGGCAGGCGCGCCTGCCAGAGTTTCCTTCCGGTGCGCACGTCGTAGGCGCGCAGGTAGGAATCGAGCGTACTGCTGAGGAACGCCACCCCGCCGGCCGTGACCATCGGTCCGCCGAGGCTCGGCACGCCCAGCGGCAGGGGGATCCCCAGCGGGGCCTGGTCCTGGATGGTGCCGTTCTTGTGCATCCAGACCGTCTTCATGGTGGTCAGGTCCACCGCGGCCAGATAGCCCCACGGCGGTGCCTGGCAGGGCACGCCCAGCGGCGACAGCAGCGGGTGCAGGTCGACGGCGAACGGCGTGCCCCGCATCGGCTGCAGGCCCTGTTCGCTGCCGCCGCTTTTCGTCCCCTTCGCTTCCCCGCGCGGGTAGAGCCTGGACACGAACGCCATGTAGCTCGGGTTGAGGATGGCCACCTGGCGGACCGGGTCGACCGCGATGCCGCCCCAGTCGAAGATGCCGTAGTTGCCCGGGTAGATCAGCGATCCGCGCACCGAGGGGGGCGTGAAGATGCCCTCGTAGCGGTACCTGCGGAAGGTGATGCGGCAGATCAGCTGATCGTAGGGCGTGGTGCCCCACATGTCGGCCTCGCGCAGCCGACGCTCGGGCATGAAGGTGAGCGCGGAGAACGGCTGGGTCGGCGAGACGTGGTCGCCCTTGGCCGCACCCTGCGGCACCGGCCGTTCGGGCGCGGGCACCAGCAGGTGGCCATCGCGCCGGTCCAGCACGTAGATGTCGCCGCGCTTGGTCGAGGCCACCAGCGCCGGCACCTTCCCCTGCGGCGTGTCCAGGTCGACCAGGGTCGGCTGGCCGCCGACGTCCATGTCCCACAGGTCGTGATGCACGGTCTGGTAGACCCAGCGCACCTGGCCCGAGGCGATATCCAGCGCCACGATCGCACTGCTGTACCGCTCCGCGTTGGGGTCGCGCCGTCCACCCCAGATGTCGGGCGTCTGGTTGCCCATCGGCAGATAGACCAGGCCAAGCTTCTCGTCGACGCTGAACACGCTCCAGGCATTGGGTGAGTTGCGGATGTAGGTCTGCCCCGGCGGCAGGGGCCGGGTCCGGCCTGGCTCGGACGGGTCGAAGTTCCACAACAGCCGGCCGGTGTCGATGTCGTAGCCCCGGACCACGCCGGACGGCTCGTTGGTCGAGGCGTTGTCGGTGACACTGGCGCTGGCGATCAGCACGTGACGCGTGACCGTCGGCGGCGAGGTCGGGTTGAGGAAGCCCGGCTTCCTGACCGGCTGGTCGTTGTACAGATGGATCACGCCGTTGCGGCCGAAGTCCCGGCACGGCTGGCCGTTGTCGGCGTTGATCGCCACGATGGTGGCATCGGCGGTGGGCGCGAAGATGCGCCGCGGGCAGGTGTCGACCTTGATCGCCGTGGGGGCCACCGCGCCGGCCGGCGTGGGCGCGGACGCCGCGGCGGCCAGTCCGCGGTCGGCCGGCAGCCCCATCGCCACGGCCTGCGCGGCATAGGCGCCGGAGTCGTAGTAGGCCACGCCGCGGCAGATCATGTGCTGGTAGTTCTTCGCGTCGCGGTTGATCTTCGGATCGAAGCGCCAGAGCTCGCGGCCGGTATCCGGATCCAGCGCGATGACGATGTCGTGCGGCGTGCACAGGTACAGCATGCCGTTGGCCTTGAGTGGCGTGACCTCGTTGGCGATCTCCTTCGGATCGCCCGGGCCGGGGAAATCGCCGGTATGGAAGGTCCATGCCACCTTCAGCCGGTCGACGTTCGCCGGCGTGATCCGCGTGGCCGGCGAGTAGCGATCGCCGTAGCCGGAATGGCCGTAGGCGATCCAGTCCCCTGGCTTGGCAAACGGCGCCGGCGCCACGCCGGTGGCCTTCATCCGGGCGGTGGCGAGCTCGCCCGGGTGATCGTGCGGCGAGTGGAACAGCGATGCGAGCCCCACTGCCAGCGCGAGCACCACGGTGACGCCGATCGCCCAGCGCCCACCGCGCAGCGACCCGTCCGGCACGGCGCGGTGCGCGGCATCGACGGTTCCCAGCCGCCGGTTGACGAACGGCAACCAGAGCCACAGCGCCAGGGCGAACCACAGGTCCAGCCGCGGCAGCAGTTGCCACCAGTCCAGCCGCACCTCGACCACCGCCCACACCGTGCTGCCGAGCAGCACCAGCGCATACAGCCACAACGCCAGCGTGCGCCCGAGCGCCAGCAGTACGCCGGTGGCCGCCACGCTCACCCCGGCCAGCAGGTAGTACCAGCTGCCGCCGAGCGCGAGCAGCCAGATGCCTCCGGCGGCGAGCGCGATGCCCAGGAAGATGAAGAGGATGCCGGTGACGAACAGCACCGGACCGGAACGCGACAGGCGGGCCAAGGGTTTCTCCGGGAGCGCGGCAAGCGCCGCGAGGGAGTCCCGGATATAGCACCGGTCCCGGATAGACCGCGTTGACGCAAGAAAAAGGCCGGCAGTGCCGGCCTTGGAATGGCGCCCCCGATACGATTCGAACGTACGACCTTCCCCTTAGGAGGGGGACGCTCTATCCAGCTGAGCTACGGGGGCGAGGCGCGGATTTTGGCATGGATGCGCCGCCGGCGCGATTCTCCGGGCGATCCGTGCAGGACCCACCTGCGGCAGAGCCGCAAAGGAAGCCCCCGGACCACCCTGCTAGAATGGTCGTTTCGCAATAGTCCGGTGCCGCAAGGTGCCCGACCACAAGGAGTCACGCATGTCCCACGATATTCTCAAGGCGCTCGGCCTGGGCGAGTCGCAGTCCGGCACCTACCTCGGCAACGGCGAGTGGTCGAAGACCACGGACGCCGGCACGCTGCAGCCGAAGAACCCGGCTACCGGCGAGGTGATCGCCTCGGTGCACGCCTCCAGCGCGGCCGACTACGAGACGATCGTCAAGCGCGCGCAGGAAGCCTTCAAGGTCTGGCGCACCACCCCGGCGCCGCGGCGTGGCGAGGCCGTGCGCCTGTGTGGCGAGGCGCTGCGCAAGCACAAGGACGCGCTTGGGAGCCTGGTCGCGCTCGAGATGGGCAAGATCAAGCCCGAGGGCGACGGCGAAGTGCAGGAGATGATCGACATCGCCGATTTCGCCGTTGGCCAGAGCCGCATGCTCCACGGTTACACCATGCACTCGGAGCGCCCGGGCCACCGCATGTACGAGCAGTACCAGCCGCTGGGCCTGGTTGGCATCATCAGCGCGTTCAACTTCCCGGTCGCGGTGTGGGCGTGGAACGCCATGCTGGCCGCCGCCTGTGGCGACATTTCCATCTGGAAGCCCTCGCCCAAGACGCCGCTCTCGGCGATCGCCACCATGAAGATCTGCAACGAGGCGCTGAAGGACGCAGGCTTCCCCGACATCTTCTTCCTGTTCAACGACGCCGGCACCGAGCTCTCGCAGGCATTCGTGGATGACAAGCGCATCCCGCTGATCAGCTTCACCGGCTCCACCAAGGTCGGCCGCCAGGTCGGCGAGCGCGTGGCGCGCCGCATGGGCCGCTCGCTGCTGGAGCTGGGTGGCAACAACGCGATCATCCTGGATGAGACAGCCGACCTGAAGCTGGCCATCCCCGGCATCGTGTTCGGCGCCGTCGGCACCGCCGGCCAGCGCTGCACCACCACCCGCCGCCTGTTCGTGCACGAGTCGATCTTCGACAACGTGCTCGATACCCTGGTCGGCGCGTACAAGCAGGTCGAGGGCAAGATCGGCGACCCGACCCTGGCCACCACCCTGATGGGCCCGCTCAACAGCCCGGAGGCCGTGCAGGGCTACCTGGCCGCGATCGAGAAGGCCAAGGCCGCCGGCGGCACCGTGCGCACCGGCGGCGCCGCGCTGACCGACCGCAAGGGCAACTTCGTGCTGCCGACCATCATCACCGGGGTGAAGAACTCCGACGAGGTGGTGCAGACCGAGACCTTCGCGCCGATCCTGTACGTGATGCCGTTCAAGACGCTGGACGAGGCCATCGAGATGCAGAACGACGTGCCGCAGGGCCTGTCTTCGGCGATCTTCACCAACAACCTGCGCGCGGCCGAGCAGTTCCTGTCGTCGGCCGGCTCGGATTGCGGCATCGCCAACGTCAATATCGGCACCTCCGGCGCCGAGATCGGCGGTGCATTCGGCGGCGAGAAGGAAACCGGCGGCGGCCGCGAGTCGGGCTCCGACGCGTGGAAGGCCTATATGCGCCGCCAGACCAACACCATCAACTACTCCGACGCGCTGCCGCTGGCGCAGGGCATCAAGTTCACGGTGTAAACCGCTAAGCCTCTCCCCCGGCCCAGCCGGGGGAGAGGCCCTTGGGCGGGTGCCTCCCGCCCAAGGTTCCGCGGCACCGTCGTCGTTCGGGCGCGAGGGCAACGAGGGCCGCAGCAGACAAGCGCGACTGCGACCACCATTCCTCCTGCGCCAGTGCCAGAATCGCCTTCGATCCCGCTCGCGCGGAATCAACACCGGGACGGCGATTCCCGTCTCCCAACCGACGCACCGCGAGGAATGACGCCATGAACGCAACGCCTCCCGCCCATCCCACCACCAGCGCCATGGCCGTGGTCAGCCTCATTTTCGGCATCGCGTCCTGGTGCGTGCTGCCCGTGCTCGGTGCCATCGTGGCGGTCATCTTCGGCCACCTCGCCCGGGGCGAGATCCGCCGCGCGCCAGGCCGGCTGGAGGGCGATGGCCTGGCGGTCATCGGCCTGGTGCTGGGCTACGTGCAGCTGGCTTTCGGCCTGATCGTGCTGATGTTCGCCATCGCCGCGATCGTGCTCGGCCTTTCGATCGGGTTCGGCTCGTCGTTCTTCCACTGATGCCCGGCGCCTTCGACTTCACCGGCTACCGCGTGCTGGTCGCCGGCGGCAGCAAGGGGATCGGCCACAGCATGGCGCTGGCCTTTGCGCAGGCCGGTGCGGCGGTATCGATCTGCGCCCGCGGCGAAGCGGCACTGGAAGCGGCACGAAAGGAACTGGCCGCCTTCGGCCATCCCACGCATGCGGCCCGCTGCGACCTCGCCGATGCGCGTGCCATCGCCACCTACGTCGAAAGCGCCGCCACGGCACTGGGCGGCATCGACGTGCTGGTCAACAACGCCAGCGGCTACGGCTTCAGCGACGACGACGAGAGCTGGGTGCGCGGCTTCGAAGTCGACCTGATGGCCGCCGTGCGCGCCTCGCGCGCCGCCCTGCCCCATCTGGGTGCCTCCCCGCACGCCTCGATCCTGCACACCAGTTCCATCGCCGCCTTCCATCCGCGCCGCCACGGCGCACCCTATGCCGCCGTGAAGGCCGCGCTCAGCCAGTACACGACCTCCCAGGCGCTGGCGCTGGCCGGGCAGCGCATTCGTGTCAACGCCATTGCCCCGGGCTCGATCGAATTTCCCGACGGCCTGTGGGACCGCCGCCGGCGCGAGGAGCCGGCGCTGTACGCGGCCACGCTGGCGAAGATTCCTTTCGGGCGCTACGGGCGACCGGAGGAGGTCGCCCGGGCCGCCTTGTTCCTCGCCTCGCCTTACGCCAGCTGGATCACCGGCCAGACGCTGTGTGTCGACGGCGGCCAGGGCCTGCTCGGCTGACGCGCACCGGCGCGACCGGAAACCGGACGATGCAACGGACGCACGCCCCATGATCACCGTCGGCCTGCTGGCCTATGACGGCATGCAGGCGCTCGACCTGGCCGGGCCGCTGGACGTCTTCGGCGCCGCCAACGCGCTCGCGCCGGGGGCACCGCCCTATGCGTTGTGCACCATCGGGCTCCACCCCGGCGCCGCGCACGCGGAGAACGGCCTGGCCGTGCTGCCCACGCACACGCTCGAAGACGCGCTGCCGCTCGACACCCTGCTCATCCCGGGCGGGACCGGCAGCCGCGTGGTCGATGCCGACGCCCGGCTGCAGCACTGGCTGTGCGAACGGGCGACACGCACCCGCCGCATCGTCTCCGTATGTACCGGCCTGTACGTGCTCGCGGCCAGCGGCCTGCTGCACGGCCGCCGCGTGACCACCCACTGGCGGTTCGCCGACGACATTGCGCGGCGCTACCCCGGCCTGCGGGTCGAAGCGGACCGGCTGTTCCTGCGCGACGGGCCGTTCGCGACCTCCGGTGGACTGACCGCCGGCCTCGACCTCGCCCTCGCGCTGATCGAGGAGGATCTCGGCGCACCGGCCGCACTGGAGGTGGCACGGCACCTGGTGATGTACGTCAAACGACCCGGCAACCAGGCGCAGTTCTCCGCGCCGCTGGCCGCACAGGTGCAGGGCAACGGCCGCATGGGTTCGCTGGTCGAGTGGATGCTCGCCCACCTGCATGGCGAGCTGACGGTCGAGCGCCTGGCCGATCAGGCGGCCATGAGCACGCGCCATTTCCGGCGCACGTTCGTGGCCGTCTTCGGGATGACCCCCGCCCGCTTCGTGGAGCGGCTCCGCCTGGAGCAGGCGTGCCTGCGGCTGACCGGCAGCCGCGCGTCGATCGAGCGGATTGCGGCGGGCGTGGGCTTTCGAAGCTCCGACGCGTTCCGGCGGGCGTTCCGCGCACGCTATGGCGCCACGCCCCAGCAGTACCGCGAACGTTTCTCCAGCTGAAGCCTGGCCGGATTCGTCGGACTTCCGTCCCGCGCGCAGGCACCGCCATCGGCACACTGCACGCAGCCGACAGGAGGGACCCCCATGAAGCACCCGTTACGTCTTGCCGCCCTGGCGCTGCTGCCTGCACTCGCCCTGGCAGGCCCTGCGCCCACCGACGCGCCGCCACACCCAGGGATGATCAAGGTCGCCTTCGCGATCAGCCGGCACGTCAACGTGATGGACATCGCCGGCCCCTGGGAGGTCTTCGCGGACACCTCGGTGAAGGGCGTCGACGGGGCGGAGGTCGCGCCGTACACGTTGTATACCGTCTCCTCCGATACCCGGCCGCTTGCCAGCGCCGGTGGCAAGCAGGCCCGCCTGACCCTCACCCCGGACTACGATTTCGACCACGCGCCGGTACCGGACATCGTCGTGGTGCCGGCGCAGATGGGCGGCCCGGAACTGGAGGCCTGGCTCAAGCGCATCCATGCCCGGCACATCACCGTCATGTCCGTCTGCACCGGTGCATTCGAGCTGGCCAGGGCGGGCCTGCTGGACGGCAAGCGGGCCACCACGCACCACTGGTACTTCGGCAATCTCACGCGCGACTTCCCGGCGGTGACGCTGGTCAAGCAGGTGCGTTACGTGCAGGCCGATCCCACCACCTTCACCGCCGGCGGGCTGACTTCCGGCGTCGACCTGGCATTGCACCTCGTCGACCAGCGGTTCGGCCGGGACGTCGCCCAGCAGACCGCCGATTTCATGGAATACCTGGGCACCGGCTGGAAGACCAACGCGGGCATCTCGCCGCTGGCCTTGCCGGTGACACGCCAGGACTGGAGCGGCAGGCTCGATGGACGGACCGAGGTGGTTCTGCACCAGGTGACCTACGGCGCCAGCCCCACGTTCACCTTCGACATCCCGTCCGAACACATCGCCGATGCGCCCGCCTCGCTCGTCGGCAAGGGCAAGGAGGCGCAGCTGAGCATCGCCCTGCCCGGCCACGCCGCGACGTTCGCCGGACACATGGCGACCGATGGCAAGTCGGTGACGGGCACCTTCCGCCGTGATGGCCACTCGCAGGCGTTGACCCTGACCCAGCAGCGCGCCGCCGACTGATCCCGCGACCAGCCCGCGCCGGGAACGCCGGCGCCCGCCGGCCTCGCTGATACAATCGCGGCTCGCCCCACGACGAGCCGCCATGTACGACATCCTGCGCCCGCTGCTGTTCGCGCTCGACCCCGAGACGGCGCACCGGCTCACCCTGTATGGCCTGGGCGTGGCGCACCGCAGCCACCTGCAGCGCTTCGTCGCCGCGCCCGTGGCGGACCTGCCGGTCACCGCGTTCGGGCTGCGCTTTCCCAACCCCGTCGGCCTGGCCGCTGGCCTGGACAAGAACGGCGACCATCTGGACGAACTCGGCGCGCTCGGCTTCGGCTTCGTCGAGATCGGCACCGTCACGCCGCGCCCGCAAGCGGGCAACCCACGCCCGCGCATGTTCCGGTTGCCGGATCACGAGGCCATCATCAACCGGATGGGCTTCAACAACGACGGTGTCGATGCGCTGGTGCGCAATGTCGGGGCTTCCAGCTTCCGCGGCGTGCTGGGCATCAACATCGGCCGGAACAAGGACACCCCCAACGAGCGCGCGGTGGAGGACTACCTGTTCTGCCTGGAGCGCGTTTACGCCCACGCCAGCTACGTCACCGTCAACATCTCCTCGCCCAACACCCAGGGCCTGCGCGACCTGCAGGAAGAAGTCACGTTGCGGCGCTTCATCGAGACGTTGCGCGAGGCGCAGGAGCGGCTGGGCAGCCAGTCCGGCGCACGCAAGCCGATGCTGCTGAAGATCGCCCCCGACCTCGGCGAGTCCGAGTTGGACGGCATCGCCGAGGTGGTGCGCGCTACCGGCATCGACGGCGTGATCTGCACCAACACCACCATCGATCACAGCGCGGTTGCCGGCGATCCGCACGGACAGGAGGCCGGCGGGCTCTCCGGCAGGCCGCTGTTCGGCCGGTCCACCAAGGTGCTGCGCGGCATGCGTGCACGGCTGGGGCCGGAGATCCCGCTCGTCGGTGTCGGCGGCATCCTCGAGGGCAACGATGCGGCCGAGAAGCTCGAGGCCGGCGCCAACCTGGTGCAGGTCTACTCGGGCCTGGTCTTCCGCGGACCGCCGCTCATCGGCGAGTGCGTCGAGGAGATCCGGCGCCAGCGTGGAGCGGCCCATGCTGGCTGAGCGCATCGACATGGGCGGCTACACGCTGATCGAGAACGCGCCGCTGGTCGCGCGCAACACGCTGCGCGTGGCCGCACGCGCGCGGCTGCTGGCCGAGATCCGCGATGCCGCCAGGCTGCCCGAGCTGCTCGATTTCCCCGCCGTGCGCGATGGGGCGCTGCTGGTGCTGGGCGAAGGCAGCAACTTGCTGCTCACCGGCGACTTCGACGGCACCGTGATCGCGATGGCCACCCGCGGCGTGCAGGTCGAGCAGGACGGCGAGGTGGCGCGCATCGCGGTGGCCGCCGGCGAGCGCTGGGACGACTTCGTGCGCTGGACCCTCGGCCAGGGCTTCGCGGGCCTGGAGAATCTGATCCTGATCCCCGGCACGGTCGGCGCCGCGCCGATCCAGAACATCGGCGCCTACGGCACCGAGGTGGCCGAGTTCATCGAGAGCGTGGAGGCCTGGGACCTCGCCCAGGACCGCGTGGTCTCGCTGGACAACGCATCGTGCGCCTTTGCCTACCGCAACTCGCTGTTCAAGCGCGAGCCGGGTCGCTACATCGTCACCGCCGTGCGCTTCGCCCTGCCCCGCACGCGCGCGCTGCGCCTGGACTACGCCGGCATCCGCGAGGAGCTGGCGCGCATGGGCGTGGAGAAGCCGGCCCCCTTCCACGTCGCCGAAGCGGTCGTGCACCTGCGCACCCGCAAATTGCCCGACCCGGCCGTGATCGGGAACGCCGGCAGTTTCTTCAAGAACCCGATCGTCGAGGCGGCGCAGGGCGAGTCGCTCCAGCGCCAGCATCCCGGGCTGGTCGCCTGGCCCGGCAGCGACGGTCGCTGGAAGCTCTCCGCCGCCTGGCTGATCGAGGCCGCCGGCTTCAAGGGCCATCGCGAGGGCGATGCCGGCATCTCCAACCGCCACGCTCTGGTGCTGGTCAACCACGGCCGGGCCGGCGGCGCCGAGCTCTGGGCGCTCGCGCAACAGGTGATCGCGGGGGTCGAGGCGAAGTTCGGCGTGCGACTGGAGCCGGAACCGGTAGTGGTCTGAGGCGCGCCTGCCGAAAAACAGGAAGGCCACGCAGTGCGTGGCCTTCTTGCTGCTCCGTCGGGCCGGTTACCGGCGCGATTTCGAAAGCAGACGCAGGATCTCCATGTACAGCCACACCAGCGTGACCATCAGCGCAAAGGCGCCGTACCACTCCATGTACTTCGGCGCGCCGGCCTGCGTGCCGCGCTCGATCAGATCGAAGTCCAGCGCCAGATTGAGTGCCGCCAGGCCGACCACGAGCAGGCTGAAACCGATGCCGAGCAGGCCGGACTCGTGGATGAAAGGCACCTGGATGCTGGTGAACGCACGCAACCCGATGTCCACCAGGTACAGCAACACGATCGCGCCGGTCGCCGCCACCACGCCCGTGCGGAAGCGGTCGGTGACCTTGATCACCCGCGTGCGGTAAAGCACCAGCATCACCGCCAGCACGCCCGCGGTCAGCATCACCGCCTGCAGGACGATGCCGTGGTAGCGCAGCTCCATGAAAGCCGAGATGCCGCCGAGTGCGAAGCCCTCGGCGATCGCATACAGCGGCGCGGTGATGCCCGACCACTGGCGCAGGAAAGCGCTCGCCAGCGCCAGCACGAAGCCGGCGATCAGCCCGCCCCACATGAACGGCGCAATGGCGGCGAAGGCACCGGCGACGTCGCCGGCCGCGGCCAGCGTGTCGAACCGTTGCCAGGTCCAGCCGCCGGTGACCACCGCCAGCAGGAGCAGCAGGCCGGTCTTGGCCACGGTGCCGTTCAGCGTCATGCGGTCGCCTTCGGCGAACAGGCCCTGGAAGGTGTTCTCGCGCAGTACCGGGTTGCTGGAGCGCATGGATTCCCTCGTTCGTGTGATCGCGCCTGGCGCGGAGCCGCCATGCTAGCGCGCCAGGAGTCCCCCGCGCTGCCCCTCCCGTCGGCGTGGCCGATCCAGTTCCGGCAGGAACACCGTGATCAGCCCCATCAGCGGCAGGAACGCGCACAGCCGGTAGACGTACTCGATGCCGTGCGCGTCGGCGAGCTGGCCCAGTACCGCCGCGCCGATGCCGCCCATGCCGAAGGCGAAGCCGAAGAACAGGCCCGAGACCATGCCCACGCGCCCGGGCAGCAGTTCCTGCGCATAGACCAGGATCGCCGAGAACGCCGAGGACAGCACCAAGCCGATCACCACGCTCAGCACGCCGGTCCAGAACAGGCTGGCGTGCGGCAGCAGCAGCGAGAACGGCGCCACACCCAGGATCGAGATCCAGATCACCCACTTGCGCCCGATGCGGTCACCCACCGGCCCGCCGATCAGCGAGCCGGCCGCCACCGCGAGCAGGAAAACGAACAGGTGGGTCTGCGCGCTCTGCACCGACACGCCAAAGCGGTGGATCAGGTAGAACGTGTAATAGCTGGACAGGCTGGCCAGGTAGAAATACTTGGAGAAGATCAGCAGGCCCAGGATCAGCAGCGACAGCACCACGCGGTTGCGCGAGGGCGTCACCCGCGCGTGGTGCCGGCGCGCGCCGTTGCGGCTGGCGTGATGGAGCCGGTACCAGGCACTGACCTTCAGCAGCACGGCGATCGCCAGCAGCGCCGCGAGCGAGAACCAGGCCACGCTGCCGCGCCCGTGCGGCACGATGATCCAGGCCGCCAGCAGCGGGCCCAGCGAGGCGCCGGTATTGCCGCCGACCTGGAACAGCGACTGCGCCAGTCCATGCCGCCCGCCGGAAGCCATCCGCGCCACCCGCGAGGATTCGGGATGGAACACCGACGAGCCGGTGCCCACCAGCGCGGCGGCGACCAGCAGCACGCCGAAGTTCGGCGCCGTGGCGAGCAGCAGCAGGCCGCACAGGGTGAAGCCCATGCCCACCGGCAGCGAGTACGGCATCGGCCGCCGGTCGGTCGCCACGCCCACCAATGGCTGCAGCAGCGAAGCGGTCAGCTGGTACGTGAGGGTGATCAGTCCGATCTGTCCGAAACTCAGTGCGAAGCCGCTCTTGAGGATGGGATAGATCGCTACGATCAGCGACTGGATCATGTCGTTGAGCAGGTGCGAGAAGCTGATCGCACCAAGCACGGCAAAGGCGGTGCCAGGCTCCGCCGGCAAGGCGGCGGGCGCGGGTTCGACGCGGATCTGCATGGGGCTGCGGTCCAAAGGGGGAAGCGCGGCCTGCTGGCCGCGGTGCGCACTCTAGAACCCGAAGCGGTCGCTCGTATACCGGGCTGCGGCAGATTTCCGGGCGGCCATGCGAGCTTTCCCTGCCTGCTCCCCGCCGTGGCCGCGAAGGGTGGAAGCGGGCTAGCGGCGCAGGCCGAACTCTTCGGCCGCGCGGCTGGCCCGCAACCGGCCGACGCGGATCGCGGCAGCCAGGCGTCCCCCCAGCCCGGGGGCGCGCCTGGGCCGCTTGCCCTTGCGGGCGGGTCGCCGACCGTCGCCCACACACGCCGCGCCACGCCGGCGGACCGAGGCGCGCATCGCCGGCAGCGCGCCTCGTCCAGCGCCCCGCGCGAGCCGGCCGTTGGTCTCCCGGTGCGCGTGGTCGGGCGCGCCGGGGGCGACCTGCGCCGCCTTCCCCGCGCACCTGGAAACTGCCCTTGTGGCCATGCGATGCCCCCCTGCTGATCGGGATGCCATGCTGCGCAGCGGCCCGTGAAACGGCGGGCAAGGCTTTGTTCGAGCGCCATTCGTCGCGGCCGCTCCGGATGCGGCCAAGCCGATTGACCGCCCCCGGGCCCGACCGGATGATGGCCGGATGCCGTTCCTGCGAAGCCTTCTGCTGTGCCTGCTGCTGGCCGCTCTCCCGGCGCTCCATGCACAGGACGCACCCGCCACCACCCCGCCTGCGGTCGCCCCTGCACAGGTGCTCGATGACCTGCGCGGCCAGCTCGATACGATCAAGTCCACGCTGAAGGACAAGCCGGACGACCGCACCCTGGCCGACCTGCGCACCGCCGCCCTGGCCGTGCAGGACCAGGCCGGGCAATTGGCCACGACGCTGGCACCGCAGATGGACAGCCTCGACGCGCGGCTGGCCGTGCTCGGCCCCGCGCCCGCCAAGGGCGCGCCGCCCGAAGCGGCCGAAGTGGCCGCACAGCGCCGCCAGCTGGACAAGGCCAAGGCGGATCTGGACGCGCATATCAAGCAGGCGCAGCTGCTCGGCGAGGAAGGCATGCAGCTGGCCAACCAGATCTCGGGTCGCCGCCGCGACCAGTTCCAGGCGCAACTCGCCTCGCGTACCGCCTCGCCGCTCGGCGGCGCATTCTGGGCCGAACCGGCGCGTTCGCTGCCCGGTGACCTGGCGCGCCTGAAGCGCCTCAGGGCCGACCTCGCCGCTACCTGGACCGACGCATGGCAGTCGCCAGACCGCCTGCCGCTCCTGCTTTGCCTGGGCGCGGCACTGCTGCTCGTGGCCGGGCGCCTGCTGCTGGAGCGCGCGCTGATTTTCCTCACCATGCGCGCGACGCCCAACAGCCACCTTCGCCGCAGCGCGATGGCGGCCGGCGTGGCGTTGGGTGCCGTGCTGGTGTTCGGCCTGGCCGCGCAACTGGCCCGCATGGGGCTGGGATGGAACGACCGGCTCGATCCGGACCTGGATGAGCTGGCACGCTCGCTGGTGCGGCGCGTGTACTTCGCCGCCTTCGTCGCCGGACTGGGGCGGGCGCTGCTTTCGGTCAGGCACCCCTCGTGGCGCCTGCCGACGCTGTCCAACACGGCGGCCCGCCGGCTGCGCCTGTTCCCCGGCCTGCTGGCAGCGGCGACCCTGCTGCTCGGCGTGGTGGAGCGGATCAACAGCGCGATCGGTGCAAGCCTGCCGGCGACCGTGGCCACGCGCGGACTGATCGCGCTGGTGGTCAGCGGCCTGGTCGGCGCCGCGCTGCTGCGTCTGGGCCAGGCCCGGCGCGCCCTGCTCGCCGCCGGCACCGCGCCGGCGCAGCGGCCGCTGTGGGTCGGACTGCTTGCCGGCGCCGCCGCACTGGGCGTGGTGCTGAGCTGGGTCGCGGTGGCACTGGGCTACATCGCGCTGGCCTTCTTCATCGCCACCCAGATGCTGTGGATCGGTGTGCTGATCGGCGCGCTCTACCTGCTGCTGCACCTGGTGCACGACCTGATCGCCAGCCTGCTGGCTCCGGATGGCCGCAGCGGGCAGCGGCTGCAGGCCGCCTTCGGGTTCCCGCCGCGCACCCTGGAACAGGCGGCCACCGTGCTGTCGGGCGTCAGCCGCGTGCTGATCCTGCTGCTGGCGATCGGTGCGCTGCTTGCCCCATTCGGCACCGACCCGCAGGAACTGGCAGCACGGATGGGCCAGCGCTTCGGCAACCTCACGCTCGGCCAGCTCACCATCGATCCCGGCACGGTGTTCGAGGCGCTGGCGGTGTTCGTGCTCGGGCTCCTCGCGGTGCGCGTGCTCAAGCGCTGGCTGGGCGACCAGCTGCTGCCCAAGACAACGCTCGAGCCGGGCATGCAGAATTCGGTGGTCACCCTGCTCGGCTACGTCGGTGGCGTGCTGGTGTTCGCGTTGGCGCTGGCCGCGCTCAACGTGAGCCTGCAAAGCATCGCCTGGATCGCCAGCGCGTTGTCGGTGGGCATCGGCTTCGGCCTGCAGGCGATCGTGCAGAACTTCATTTCCGGCCTGATCCTGCTCGCCGAGCGACCGGTGAAGGTCGGCGACTGGGTCAGTCTGGCGGACGTCGAGGGCGACATCCGCCGGATCAATGTGCGTGCCACGGAGATCCAGTTGTGGGACCGCTCCACGGTGATCGTGCCGAACTCGCAGCTGATCACCCAGAACGTGCGCAACGTGACCCTGGCCAACGCCCAGGGACGCGTGCAGATCAAGCTGCCGATGCCGCTGGACACCAACGCCAGGCGCGCGCGGGAAATCATCCTGGAGGCCTTCCTCGGCCATCCCACGGTGCTGGAAACTCCCGCGCCCAGCGTGCAGCTGGCGCATGTGGATACGTTCGGCATCCACTTCGTCGGCACCGGCTACGTGCCCAGTCCGCGCGAGGTCGGCGGGGTGCGCAGCGACCTGTTGCTGGCAATCCTGGAGCAGTTGCGCCGCGACGGGCTGTCGCTGATCCGCCCGCAGGACATGCGCATCCAGCGCCTGCCTGATCCGGGCGAGACGGGCTGATCGACGGGGGACGGTTGCCATGGCCCTCCACCAGCGCCTGCCCGGCCCACCGCTCGACACCCTGGTCGAAAAACTGTGGGACTGGTGCATGCCGCCCGCCCCGCACCGTTACGAGCGCGTGCTGCCCCAACCCGGCGCGCAGCTCATCATCAACCTGTTCGAGGACCAGACGCGCGTCTACACGGACGACGCCGAACGACGCTGCCTGGCCTCCCCGGGCAGCGTGCTGGGAGGCCCCCGGCTTTGCAGCCAGATCATCGATACGGCCGAGCAGATCCGCGTGATGGGCGTCGTGTTCCGTCCGGGTGGCGCCGGCGCGCTGACCGGCGAGGACATGGCGGCGATCGCGGAGCGCGACGTGGACCTGGCCGGCCTGTTCGGTGGCCACGCCGGTGCGTTGCGCCAGCGCCTGCTGGAAACCGCGGAAGCGGGCGAGCGGCTGATGCTGCTGGAACGCTGGCTGCACGAGCGCCTGCGCATGCCGCGGCTCGAAGCCTGCGTGGCCCACGCGCTGGCCTGGCTGGAGCGGACGCCGCAGGCAGCGCGCATCGGCTCGCTCCTGCGCGAGAGCGGGGTCTCCGAGCGGCGGCTGGCGCGCCTGTTCCGCCGGCAGGTCGGCTACGGCCCCAAACAGTACGCGCGGCTGCTGCGCTTCCGCGCCGTGGTGACCCGGGTATACGGCCAGCCGCAGGTGGACTGGGCAGGCGTGGCGGCCGACGGCGGCTACTGCGACCAGGCCCACCTCGCGCATGAATTCCGCCGCTTCGCGGGCATCACGCCAAGCGCATTCATGGCGCGGCGAGGCCCCTACCCCAACCACCTGCCGCTCGATTGAGCCTGCGGAAATCTACAAGACCGCCACGGCATGGCGACCTAGATTGATGGCTCCCGACCGGAGAACCGCGATGAACCCAGGACCCAGCACCATCATTCCCTGCCTGCGCTACCGCGATGCCCACCGGATGATCGACTGGCTGTGCGAGGCATTCGGTTTCGAAAAACATGCGGTCTACGACGACGACCAGGGCGGCGTGGCCCACGCCCAGCTGGTCTATGGCGGCGGCATGTTGATGCTCGGCAGCGTGCGCGAGGACGGGTTCGGCCGGCTGCTCGCCCAGCCCGATGCGCTCGATGGACGCGAGACCCAGTGCGCCTGCGTCACGGTGGCCGATTGCCGTGCGCACTACGAGCGGGCCAAGGCGGCCGGCGCGGAAATCGTGGACGAGTATGCGGAGAAGGAGTACGGCGGCGCGGGGTACGGTTGCCGTGACCCGGAGGGGCACCTGTGGTGGTTCGGCAGTTACGACCCCTGGGCCGGATAGCTCCCTCTCCCCGGCGGGGAGAGGGAGCAAAGGCCGCTACGGTGCGATGGCCACGCGCTTGAGCTTCGATTCGGGCCGCGCCACGGCGTACATCTCCCACGCCATCTGCTTGAGCAGGCCCTGGTGGTCCTTGCCCTGCGTGTAGAGGTCCATGTGCGTGCGACCGGGCAGGAAGCGGAAGTCGGACTTCGCGCCCAGCCCGTCCAGCACGGCCTTGAGCCTGTGCGCGGCGCCGTCGAGGTAGAACGTGTCGGCCGTACCGACGACCAGGTGCACCTTGCCATCCAGGTCCGGCTTCAGCTCGGACCAGTGCTCCTTCACCCGCCGCGCAATGTCGTAGTGCTCGCCCCAGTAGGCGACCACCGCCGGGTCGACGTCGCCCGTGGCGCGGTCGAACATCGGCATCGGGCGGCCATCCGCACCGCGCGGCGAGAACACCCAGTCGAACGAGGCCATCTGCCCGCCGTACGGTCCCAGCACACGCTCCATCCGCGCGAAGGTCTCGTAGGTCGCCAGCACCTTGCCCTTGTCGCGCACCAGCGGGTACGGCGTGCCATCGGCCCGGTGGTAGACGTTGGCGTGCGGGGCGTACAGGTCCACACCGGTGAAGTCGTGGAAGTCGCTCGGGTCGGGTGAGGTCGACCAGGTGCCGCCGAAGACCTTTGGATAGCGCGTCTGCAGCCACAGCGTGGCCCAGCCGCCCGAGGAGTGGCCGGTGAGGAAGCGACCGGAGGAGCGCGCATCCATGCGGTACTCCCTTTCCAGGGCGGGGATCAGCTCGGTGGTCAGCGCCCGGCCCCACGGACCGTTGTTCACCGAGTCGGCGAACTCGTGGGTGCCGGTGGCGCCGGACTCGTCGAGCACCACCCAGATCATCGGCGGCAGCTGCTTCTCCTGCATCGCGCCGAACACCATCGCCGCGGTCCCGGCCTGGGTGTGCAGGTCGCCGCCGAAGCCGTGCGTCTGGTAGACCGCGGGATACGTGGCCTTGCCCGATGCCTCGTAACCCGGCGGCAGGACCACCCAGCCGCGCATGTGGATCGGCCGGCCCCAGAAGGCGCTCAGCGCGGGGCTGACGAAATCGATGGATCGCACCTGCTTGCGCGCCTGCGCCAGGTGCTTCTTCGTCGTGTCGCTCATGTAGCGCGTGGGGAGGTCCCACAGCGCGGGCGTGGGCAGGGTCCGGGCGAGCGCCAGCGCCGGTGGCGCAGTGCTGGGCAGGTGCACCTCCACCACCGGGCTCACCAGATCGCCACCGTTGCGGCCGTGGTAGTTGTAGTCGTGCTGCGTGTCCAGCACGGCCTGCACGAGATAGTCGCCGGGCGGCAGCCGGGAGAACCCGGACGGAAACGCCTGGTCGTCGGCGTCCAGCAGCACCCCGGCGCCAGGCGCCAGGTGCTCGACCTCGCGTGCGGCTAGCGCGGTCTGCTTCGGCGCGAACGGGCTGCTCTCGACCTCGGTGACCTCGCCGTCCTTGGCAGCGGCCCTGGCCGCCGTCGCCTCGGTGGCGAAGAGCAACAAGCGCCCGGTCGCCGGTTGGCCGGCCGAGGCCGGCAGGTTGACCCGGAAGAACTGGTGCGCGGCCGGCGCCACCTCGCGCGCGCAGGCGCCGCTGGCCAGCAGGCCGGTGAACAGCAGCGCCAGCGCGCTGCGGACGGGGTTCAACATGGCATGCGCTCCCTCGTGTCAAAAGGGCCGGTCGCCCGGCCCCGTGGTGGTCAGTCTTCCGATGCCGCGTCGTGCTTCACCGGCGCCAGGCGCAGGTCCTGGAAGTCGAAGCTGAAGTCGGTCAGCGGCGAGATGGGCTCCATGCGCGCCTCGCGCACGTGGCCGTCCTCGTCCAGCGCAAAGGTGACGAAGGCATCGGCGTTGAGCGTGCGATCGTCCCAGCGCACGGTGAAGGTGTCGTGCTGCCAGGGCGTCATGGTGCCGACCAGCTGTGGCGTGTGGCTGAAGCGCAGGCGCAGCTTGCCGCCCTCGCGGCTGACGATGACGTCGCCGTACCAGGGGTCGCGATAGGTACCCGCGTAACCGGACAGCGGCAGCGAGGGCTTGCTGTGCCTGTCGCGCGCCGCCTGGTGCCTGGCCATGCTGTCGTCCGCCTTGGCCTGCGCGTGCTTCACCGCCTTGTCGTAGACGGCGACCCAGTCGGTCTTCGTGCCCGGGTTGAGCCAGGCATCGAGGGCACGGTAGGTGACCGCATTGAAGGCGGCACCCGACTCGGCGTTGGTCAGCACCACCACGCCCAGCTTCAGTTCCGGCACCAGCGTCACGCGCGTGACCATGCCCGGCCAGCCGCCGGTGTGCCAGACCAGCTTCCTGCCGTGGTAATCGGACAGGAACCAGCTCTCGCCGTAGCCGAAGAAACCGGGCGTGAGCGGCGCGAGCTCCGGCACCGGCGGCTTGTTGATCCGGATGGGCGTGAGCATCGACCACATGTCGTGCTGGCTCTTCTCCGAGAACAGGCGACGCGGCTTGCCGTCGGCGCCGGTGGTCGGCAGCTCGCCGCCGGCCAGCTGCACGTTCATCCACTTGGCCATGTCGTGCACGCTGGAGTAGATGCCGCCGGCGCCCGGGTCATTGAGCCAGGCCATCGGCGGCACCGGCTCGAGCGCCTTGAAGTCCGCCTTGGCATGGCCGGTGGCGACGTCCATGCCGCTCTTCAGATAGGTCTTGTCGATCAGCGACTCGTCCATGCCGACCGGCCCGAAGATGTGCGTGCGCACGTAGTCGGCGTAGCTCTGGCCCGAAGCCTGCTCGATCACCAGCGTGGCCACGGCAAACAGGATGTTGTCGTAGGCGTAGCCGGAGCGGAAACCGTTCTTGATCGGCACGTTGGCCAGCCGCTGCACCACTTCCTTGGTGGTGTAGCTGGTCGGCGGCCAGTACAGCAGGTCACCGGCGCCGAGCGACAGGCCACTGCGATGCGCCAGCAGGTCGCGGATGCGCATCTCGTGCGTCACGTACGGATCGGACATGCGGAACCACGGCAGGTGATCGATCACCCGATCGTCCATGTCCAGCTTGCCCTGCTCCTGCAACTGCTGCAGCGCCGCCGCGGTGAACGCCTTGGTGTTGGAGGCGATCGCGAACAGCGTGTGCGCATCGACCTTGTCGCTCTTGCCGATCTCGCGCAGACCGAAGCCCTGCTCCATCACCACGTGGCCGTCCTTGACGATCGCCACCGCGATGCCGGGCACGTCGAAGGTCTTGCGCGCGCTGTCGACGTAGGCGCCGAAATCGGCCAGCTGCGCCGGCAGCAGCGGACGCGCGCTGTCGTGGGTCGACACCGGCGGCGGCAACCGGTGCTGCGGCGCGCTCTGCGCCACGGCGTTGGTGGCGATCAGCAACAAGGCACAGCAGCCCGCCAGGCGCGGGAAGAGGATTCGCTGGGACATCAAAGACTCCGCCGATGGAAACCGCTTCACTATCGCGGCAAAGCCGGCGCAAGACCAGCCTGCCGCGCGGGCGTCAACCGCCATGGCGGGTGTGCGCATCGAGCCAGGGCGAAAGCGGGATCGACCAGAGGTTGTCCAGACCGTTGTCCCACGCGCTCATGCGCGCAAGGTCCTGCGCCGCCTGCGCCGCGCTGCGCGGGTAATGCACCGGCACGGCGCGCGGGCTGGAGAAGTACAGCGTGCGGTGGTCCGGCCCCAGGTGCGAGCCCCAGGGCGCGCCGCGGTTGACCTCGTCGCCCAGGTCGATCGGCGCGCCCCAGCCGTTGCCCTGGCGAAACGCGATGTAGAGCCGGTCCGGCTGATCCCTGCCGGCGTAGTTGGCGTCGAACACGATGAAGGATTCATCCGGCGCCACCGCCGGATCGAGCTTGTGCGCGGTGCTGTCTCCCAACGCGACCTCGACTGGCGCCTGGTAGCGGCCATTGCGGTACTGCGAGCGGAACAACCGGAAATCGCCATCGGCACCCGGCCGCTGGAAATACACGCTGCCGTCGCCGGCCACGCTCGGTGCATAGGTGCGGCTGCTGGCATTGACCACATCGGGCAGACGCACCGGCTCGCCCCAGCCCTCGCCCTTGCGATCCACCCGCCACAGATGCCCGCCCGAGCCGGCCGCCACCTTGCCACCGGCCAGCACCGCATCCAGCGGCTTGCCGCCGGGCTGGTCGGGCCGGTTGGAGCTGAAGACCAGGAACGAGCCGTCCGGCGCCATGGCCGGGTCGTGGTCCAGCCAGCGCCCGGAGAACGGCGCGATGGTGGGCGCCGACCAGCCGTGGGCGGTCCTGTGCGAAACCAGGATCGCCGCGTTCGGCCAGCGGATGCGGTCGAAGAACACGGTGCGGCCATCGGGGGTGAACGCCGCCGAATCCTCCGCCGCCGGGCCGGAGATCACGCCCGGCGCGAAGACCTGCGGTTGCACCGCGGGCGCCGCCTGGATCGCGCACGGAAGGAGGCTGGCAACCACCATGGCCGCCAGCAGACGGCCGCTTGCTCGGGACATGTCTTGATCCACGTGTGGGTGAGGAACGGGCACAGATACGCGCGCCGTGGATCACCGGCGCGTGCCGCAAGTCACGCTCACGTGCAGGCACGCGCCGGCATGCCAAGATGCGCCCCTCGCTGCCGGAGCCCGCCATGTCGCCTGTTCGCACCGATCCCGCACTCGCCTCCCGCATCCGCGCCGGCATCGGCGGCTGGACCTTCGCGCCCTGGCGCAACAACTTCTACCCGGCCGGCCTGGTGCAGCGGCGCGAGCTGGAATACGCCAGCCGCCAGCTGCGCGCGATCGAGATCAACGGCACCTTCTACGGCGCGCAGAAGCCCGCCACCTACGCCAAATGGGCGGCCGAAACGCCGGAGGATTTCGTCTTCGCGCTGAAGGCGCCGCGCTACGTGGTCGAGAGCAAACGTCTGGCCGGCGCCAGCAAGGGCATCGACGCGTTCGTGTTCGGCGGCCTGGAAGAGATGGGCGAGCGACTCGGGCCGATCAACTGGCAGATGGCGCCGTCACGGGCGTTCGATGCGGACGATATCGCGGGCTTCCTCGACGCGTTGCCGCGCGAACTCAACGGTCGCCCCTTGCGCCACGTGCTGGAGGTGCGCCACCGCAGCTTCCTCAGCGAGCGCTACGTGGATCTGGCCCGCGACCACGGCGTGCCGACGGTGTTCACCGATGCCAGCAAGTACCCGTCGCTGGCCGATCTCACCGGCGACTTCGTCTATGCCCGGCTCATGCGCAGTGCCGCCGACGAGCCGACCGGCTACCCGCCCGCCGCACTGGACACGTGGGCCGAACGCGCGCGCGACTGGGCCAGCGGCAAGGACCTGGCCGAGCTGCCCCACGCCGGCGCCGTGCTGCCTGATGGCGCGCCGCGCGAGGTGTTCATCTTCTTCATCAGCAGCGCCAAGGAGCGCAATCCGGCCGCGGCCATGGCGTTGCAGGCCCGCATCGGGCCTGTATAGCTGCGCTCGTCCGCACGTGCTTTACAGAGGATTGCCCGGCGCATCACGGCCACTTGGGCAGGATGAGGCTGTCGCATCGCCGACGCCTTCTTCCACCGCGCAGGAGACTCCGCCATGAGCATCCAATCGACCGGCTACAACACCACCAACGCCAACCGCGCAGGCCTGGGCGCCGGCACAGTGCTCGCCTCCAGCACCTTGAACGGCGAGAACGTGCGCAACGCGACGGGCGAGGACCTGGGCGAGATCAAGGACCTGATGATCGATACCGCCAGCGGCACCATCCAGTACGCCGTGCTTTCCTTTGGTGGCTGGATGGGCATGGGCGACAAGTTGTTCGCCGTGCCGTGGAACGCCATGCGGCTGGACACCGAGAACCACTGCCTGGTGCTGGACGTTCCCAAGGATCGGCTGAAGGACGCCCCCGGCTTCGACAAGGACAACTGGCCCGACTTCGCCGATACCACCTTCACCAATCGCATCAGCAACTACTACCACTGAGGCGCCGGTGATCCGGGCGAGGGCGCTGCAGGTGCGGCGCCCTCGCCTGCATCTGCAGCCCCGCTACACTGCCGCACCGGCGGCACCCGCCAGCCAGCCCTGCCCGCCCATGCCCCAGCTCACCTTCCATCTCGACCGCGACCACGTCGAGCTCAACCAGCTGCTCAAGCTGAGCGGCCTGTGCGACAGCGGCGGCGCCGGCAAGGCGCTGGTCGCCAGCGGCGCGGTGTACGTGGATGGACAACGCGAACTGCGCAAGACCTGCAAGATCCATGCGGGACAGACGGTGCGGCTGGGTGAGATCAGCATTCTGGTGCTCGCATAACCTCCAGC
>NZ_DASSES010000086.1:0-36560 GCF_035695185.1 Frateuria sp. | reverse complement strand
GTAGAACGCGGGAATGTTCGACATCGGCCCGAGCACGCGCCACTTCGCCGGCGCATGCACGTCCGACAGCAGGCGCTGGCGCAGCCGTTGCTCGCGCTGCTGGCTCATCCAGCCCAGCGCGTAGCCGAGGAAGTAGCGCTGGGTCGGCGTCAGCCCGCCGATCTTTCTGCCCTTCCTGAACTGCTCTGTCTTCTTGAACGCCTCCAGCCCGAGCAGCACGCCACCGTAGTCGGCGATGTTCTCGCCCAGGCTGGCCTTGCCGTTGATGTGCAGGCCCGGCAGCGGCTGGTACGCGTCGAACTGCTCGACCATCTTCTGCGCGGCGGCGTTGAAGCGCGCGGCGTCCTGCGCCGTCCACCAGCCGGACAGGTTGCCCTTGGCGTCGTACTGGCGGCCCTGGTCGTCGAAGCCGTGGGTGATCTCATGGCCGATCGTGCTGGCCGCGACATAGCCGTAGGCGACCGCGTCGTCCACCTGGTCGTCGGGCACGCCCGGCACCATGAAGATGGCTGCGGGCAGCACGATCTCGTTGTTGGATGGGTTGTAGTAGGCGTTGTAGGTCTGCGGGGTCATGTCCCATTCGGTGCGGTCGACCGGCTTGCCGAACTTGGACAGGTTGTCCTGGAAGCGCCAGCGGCGCGCCGCCATCACGTTCGCCGCATACGACGCGCGGCCGACCTTCAGCGCCGAGTAGTCCTTCCACTTGTCCGGATAGCCGACCTTGGGCGTCACCGCGGCGAGCTTCGCCAGCGCCTTGGCCTTGGTTGCGGGGCTCATCCAGTCCAGCCGTTCGATGCGGTCGTGGAAGGTACTGCGGATCGCCTCGACCATCGCCTCGTAGCGCTGCTTGGATGCCTCCGGGAAGTACTGCCCGACGAAGATGCGCCCGAGCACCATGCCCATCGCATCGTTCTCCTCGTCCAGCGCCTGCTTCCAGCGCGGACGCTGCTCCTGCTGGCCCGACATCGCGCGACCGTGGAAGTCGAAGTGCTCCTTGTCCAGCGCGCTGGACAGGAACGGCGCGTAGCTGTCGACCAGGTGGTAGCGCAGGTAATCCTTGAGCACCGGCAACGGCGTCCGTTGCAGCAGGCGATCCTCGGCGGCGAAGAATTCCGGCTGACCGACGATCACGTAGGACGGGTGGACGCCCCAGGCCGCCAGTCGCGTGTTCCAGTCGATGGCCGGCGTGTATTTCGCGGTGAAGTCCGCCGGCGCCATCTTGTGGTAGTTCTTCTCCGGATCACGCAGGTCCTCGAGCCTGCGCGAGGCCTTCGCCAGCGCCGTCTCGAAGGCCATCACCTGCGTGGCCGCCGCGGTGGCCGCGGCCGGATCGCGACCGAGCAGGGCGAAGGTGTGCGCCATGTGCCGCACGTAGGCGGCGCGGACCTTCGCCACGCCCGCCTCGGTGTTGAAGTAGAAGTCGCGGTCGGGCAGGCCCAGCCCGCCCTGGTGGATCTGCACCGCCATCGTCGCGCTGTCCTTGTCGTCCTGCGCGATGCCGATGCGGAACAGCGCGCCGACGCCGATCGGCTTGAACGCGAACACGGTGTCGAGCACGCCTGCAGGCGCGGTGATCGCGTCGATGCGCGCCAGCTCGGCATCCAGCGGTCGCAGGCCCAGCCGGTCGGCCTTCTGGACGTCCATCGCGGTGGCCCAGAAATCGCCGATCTTCTGCGGGTCGCTACCCGGCGCGGCCGCCTGCTTCGCGGCCGCTTCGCTGATGCCGCGCAGCCGCGCGTACAGCTCGTCGTCCACCTCGTTGCCGATGCCCCAGGCCGCTTCGGAGGCCGGAATCGGATGTGCCTTCAGCCAACCACCGTTGGCGTACTGGAAGAAATCCACGCCCGGATCCACCGAGGTGTCCAGGTGCGCGGCCAGGAAATCGTGCGGTGTGGCCGCATCCGCGGCGAAGGCACCGGCGGAGGCCATCGTCAGCATGGCCGAGAGCAGGCTGGCGCGCAGGGTGGTCGGAAGGCGGGTCATCGGGATTCCTGGAAGTACGGCGGCTGAATCCGGCGACTTTGCACACGCCACGGGCGTTCCGTAACCGCCGAAGGTCATGCTGCCCGCCTCGGGGGCCGGTCCCGGGACAAGACGGACGGCCGGCGCAAGGGCCGGGCAACGTACACAGGAAGGGAAGGAGCTCCATGGCGGAGCAGAGGGCGCTCGGCGCGCAGCGGGCCGGAGCGATGGCGATGCGCGAACCGGCGCCTCCCCACTTCCAATATCTTAGCTTGACGGGGACTTGCCGCAATCCCCCGCCCGTGGTGCTCAATCGCCCGCCTTCCGGAACGCAGGAGTGGCGAATGAGCACGAAGTCCTCGAAGCACGCATCCCGCCAGGACATCGCGCACGCGGTGGTGATCGCCGGTGCCGGGCCGACGGGCCTGATGCTGGCCGGCGAACTGGCGCTGGCCGGCATCGACGTCGCCATCGTCGAACGCCGTGCCAGCCAGCATCTGGCCGGCTCGCGCGCTGGCGGGCTGCATGCGCGCAGCCTGGAGATACTCGACCAGCGCGGCATCGCCGACCGGTTCCTCGCCGAGGGACAGCAGGCCCAGGTCGTCGCGTTCGGGTCGGTGCGGCTGGACATCAGCGATGCCCCCACGCGGCACCCGTATGTACTGGGGCTGTGGCAGAACCATGTCGAGCGCCTCCTCGCCGGCTGGGTCGGCGACCTGGGAGTGCTGGTCTACCGCGGGCGGGAGGTGACGGGTTTCGTGCAGGGCGAAGCCGGCGTGACGGTGGCGCTGTCCGACGGCGGCGCCGTGCAGTCCCGCTACCTGGTCGGCTGCGACGGCGGCCGCAGCCGGGTCCGCAAGGCGGCCGGGATCGACTTCCCCGGCTGGGAGGCAACCACCAGCCGGCTGCTCGCCGAGGTCGAGATGACCACGGCACCGCCGCTGGGCATCCACCGCACGGCGCTTGGCATCCATTCGTTCGGCCGGCGCGACTACGAAATCCATGACGGTGAAGTGGTCTACAAGGACACCGGGCCGATCCGGGTGATGGTCACCGAGGCCCGCCTCGGCGGCAGCGGCAAGCCTGCCCTGCGCGACCTCAGTGCGGCCCTGGTGGCTGCCTGCGGAACCGATTACGGCGTGCACAGCCCGACCTGGATCTCCCGCTTCACCGACGCGACGCGCCAGGCCGCCACCTACCGCGACCGGCGCGTGCTGCTGGCTGGCGATGCCGCGCACGTGCATTCCCCGGTGGGGGGACAAGGCCTCAACACCGGCGTGCAGGACGCGGTGAACCTGGGCTGGAAGCTTGCCCAGGTGATCAAGGGCCAATCCCCCGATTGCCTGCTCGACAGCTATCACGCCGAGCGCCATCCCGTGGCCGCCCGTGTGCTGCGCAACACGATGGCGCAGACCCTCCTGCAGTGCACCGACGCCCGCAGCGAGGCCCTGCGCGGCGCACTGGCCGAGCTGCTCGGGATGGACGAGCCGCGCAAGCGGTTCGGTGCGATGCAGGCTGGCCTGGACATCCGTTACGACCTCGGCGAGGGCCACCCGTTGCTCGGCCGTCGCATGCCCGATCTGGACCTGGTCACCACTACCGGCCCCTCGCGCATGTACACCCTGCTGCATGCGGCCCGGCCGGTGCTGCTCAACCTCGGCGACCCGGGCAGCCTGCCGGCCGACGGCTGGCTGGACCGGGTCAGGTGCGTCGACGCGACCTGCGCGGAACGGTGGGACCTCCCGGGGCTCGGCGCGGTGGCGGCACCCACGGCGGTGCTGGTGCGCCCCGACGGCCACGTGGCCTGGGTCGGCGACGGCACCGACCGCGGACTCGCCGAGGCATTGGCCACCTGGTGCGGACCCTCCTGCCCGACCGGGGAACCACCGTGAGTGGCTCCCGTCCGCCCGACGCCTCGGCCCGAGGCAAGCGCGGTGTCCTGTGCTGGAACCTACGCCAACCTCGCAAAGCGTGACCGCCAGCACGCAATCAAGACCCCTTCCAGCCCGCGCATACACGTTCCGGATACATCTGCTTTGGTATCCCGCCGATGCGCTAAAGGTAGGGAGGCCTGATCCGATGGAAGTCCAGAGGAAGGATGCTTCAGGTAACGCCACCCGGCACCGGCTCTGGCAATTCAGGGCCGGAAACGTTCCCCGACAGCGGTATCACGCGCAGGACCGTGCAGAGTCCCTGGCCCCGGCAGCCGCCGCGGGGCGGCGCGAATCATTGACCACCATCCAGGCCGGGCGAGCGGTCGCCGCACTGCTGGTGGTCCTGTTCCACCTGTCGATGATCTTCCCGGAATACTGGGGTCACGACCCGGCCCATGGCATCTTCACCTTCGGCCATTCGGGCGTGCAGTTCTTCTTCGTCCTCAGCGGCTTCATCATCTTCTACATCCACCGCCCGGACATCGGCGCGCCGGGGCGCGTGTGGAACTACCTGACCAAGCGCTTCATCCGCATCTACCCGGTGTACTGGGTGGTCCTGGCCGCCGTCCTTCCGGTCCTTCTGCTCGTTCCCGCGTTCGGGCATGGCGCCCAGCGGCAGTGGTCCGTGATCCTGGCCTCGTTCACGCTGCTGCGCGTCGACGCACTGCAGCCCTCGACCTGGTACACCGCCACCGAGATAAAACAGGCGATCGTCCCGGTGAGCTGGACACTGTTCCACGAAGTGCTGTTCTACCTGATGTTCGCCATCGCCATCAGGAACCGGATCTCCGGCGCGATAGCACTGGGCCTCTGGTTCGTCACATCCCTGACCATGCTGGCGTTCAGTGGTGCGGCCTATCCGGTCAAGTTCCTGCTCTCGCCACTCCACCTCCTGTTCGCGATGGGCTTGGCTACCTGCTGGTTCGTGCAGGAGCACAAGGTCCGCCTTCCCGCGGTCTGGGCGATCGCCGGCGTGCTCCTGTACCTCGCGGTCGGAACGACGGACGAGGACGGCCCGGACTGGACCACCTCCAACGCCTACAGCCTTCTCTACGGCGTCAGCAGCGCGATGGCCATTGCCGGCCTGGCGTCGCTGGAGCAGCAGGGCCGGATCGCCGCGGGGCGCCTCCTGCAGCTCCTCGGCGACGCCTCCTACTCGATCTACCTCATCCACTTCACGATGTTCTCGGCGATGGCCAAGGTGTTCCAGCGCCTGGGCGTGCTGCATGTCATGCCGCCCGCCGCCTGGTACGCGGCGCTGTTCGTCATTGCCTGCGTCGGGGGAACGCTGCTGCACCTGATGGTCGAAAAGCCGCTGCTCAGATCCCTCAGGGCGCGCATCCTGCACGGCCACCCACCCGCGACAGCCAACGCGCGCGTGGCCTAGAAACCGGCCCGGCGGCCGTCTCCCGCGTGCTTTACCCGGGCATGCAGTGCAGGAGGCAGCTGGCGCGGGACCCGGAAACCGGCGCGTTCCGGAAGCTCACTGCGCCGGCGGGTCGTAGTCGCAGGAGCCGACGCGCTGGCCCTCGAAGGTCGTGTCCATCGTCATCGCCCGCCCGCCGCTGTTGCCGGTCACGTGCAAGCTGCCACGCATGGCACCGCCGGACAGCATCTCGAAGCGGCCCTCGCCGGCCATCGTGACTGCGCCGGTGCAGGCCATGCGGTAGGTGACGACGTCGCCCTCGCGCCTGAAGTCGGTCACCTTGCAGTCCTTCTGGCCCTGCATCATGCGTCGGGGATCGGGCTTCCGGGTCGAGGTGCAGACGGTCGTCGCATGCGACATCGGCGGCATGGACATGCCGGGCATCTGCATCCGCGTGGTGGTGGTCACCTTCATGAGGTTGCCCGGTTCGGAGGCAAGAACCTGGCTGCCGGCACAAGCCACCAACAGGATCAGCGGAAAGAACATGCGCGCCATACGCAGAGCCATGCCACACCTCCTGGTCGCTGGAGCGCTGGATCATACCGTGGAGGAAGGCGTGCCCAGCAGGGGCGGGAGTCCTTCCGTCGCCCGGGTAGTCCACCTGGAAGCGGCTGGGGTGATGCCGGTTTCGAGCCGGCCCGTTCGTCAGCCACCACCACGCCGCGGCGGCATGTCCGGCAGTTGCACGCCGCGGTCCCTGGCGCGTTGCTGCATTTCCTGGTGATGCTGCGTGCGCAGCGCCTCGCGCTCGCGCCGGGTCTTCAGGGTGCGCATTTTCTCCCTGTATGTGGTGCGCTCGGCCGGCGTCATCAGCTGCCAGCCATACATCATCGACCCGTCATCCATGCGGCCGCTCGCTCGGTCGCGATCCATGTCGCGAGTGCGGTCCATACCGCGATCACGGTCGCGCATCATGTCGCGATCGTGCATGGTGGTCCGATCCCGCATCGTTGGTCCGCGCTGAGCGGCCGGCGGATTGCCCGCGCGCTGCCCGCCACCGCCGCGACTCTGCCAGGCCTGGGCGGATGGTGCGGCACACAACACCAGGGCGACGCCGCATGCCAATGCATTCTGCTTGATCATGACGATCTCCAATGACGCGCTCCTTCCGCGCCACCTGGATGGTGGCGGAGCCGATCACGCCGACATTGATGGAGGTCAACTTTGCTTCCAGGCTAACGGCAGCGCACGCGGCGGAGCCGGGCACGCATGACCAGCGAGCCGGGGCGCCGGCGACCATCGCGACACGTGGCTGGCACGGCCCTCGGCTATCTGATGCAGCCCATGGCCTGCATCGCCTGCTGATGCTGCACCATCTGCTCCATCATCATCCGCATCATCTGGCCGTTGCCCATCATGCCGCCGCGCATCATGCCCGGACCCATGCCGGCGGCACCGCGCATCGGAGCCCGCCCGCCCATCATGGGCATCGTGGCCTGCATGGTGCGCATGTGCTCCTCCAGCAACTTCGCCCGGGTGGCCGGGTCCTTCGTGGCCTGCAATTGCAGCATCTGTGCGTGCATGAGCTGCATGTTCCGGTAGAAGGCATCCTGCGACTGGGACGCGTCGGTGCCAGTCGTCGCGGAAGCAGCCTGCGGGCCACCCCGGGCCAGCACGGACAGCCCCGCCCCGGCAAGACAAAGCCCCACCAGCACGCCGGTCGCGCATTGTTTCGGTCGGCTCCACATGACGACGCCCTCCTCCAGACGCATTCCAGCGGCCGGCCTCCCGGCCACCCTGCGGTGGAGGGTCGCCCTGCAACGCCCGGACGATATTGACCCGGGTCAACTGCGCGCCGCGGGCGCCGCACTCAGAAGCCGAGGCGTGCCAGTTCGCGGGCAAGGCGTTCGCGCGCCGCCGCCGGCTGCATCGGGAAGGCCCGGAAGAAGTCATCCCGCGTCAGCGCCGGGTTGCGCTCGTGCACGCGGGCGGCCCATCTGGCGGCACGGTCGGCGTCGCCGGCCAGCGCGTGCGCCGCGGCGGCGATCATGGCGATCAACACGTGCGCCCCCGGCGAGCGTGCGGCCCGCTCGGCCCAGGCGGCGGCCTCGACATCTTCCCCGCCCATCATGTGGCCGAACGCGCGCGTCCCCAGCATGCCGTAGTAGAGCGGATCGAGCGGACTGAGGCGCATCGCCAGGTCCGCATGGGCGCGCCCTTCCCTGACGCGCCCGGCCAGGGTTTCGGTCCACGCCCGCGCGTAGATGCCCTGCGCGTAGTGCGGACTGATCGAGGTCGCCCGCTCCAGCCAGGCCAGGCTGCTGTCCAGGTCGCCCTCGGGCCAGAAGCTGCGCCCCATCGC
The DNA here is from genome assembly GCF_035695185.1 of Frateuria sp. GTDB lineage: Bacteria > Pseudomonadota > Gammaproteobacteria > Xanthomonadales > Rhodanobacteraceae > Frateuria_A. Next base: position 28,936 of record NZ_DASSES010000086.1, on the reverse strand, counting down.
GAAGTTGACGAAGGGATCGACCGGATCCAGCTCGAGGCCGCGCAGCGCGCAGCGGCGGGATAAGCCGATTTCCCCGCCCAGGTCCTGGCTGTAGTGCATGAACGCGCTCTGGAAATGCACGAACGACAGCCCCGCGTGCGCCCGCGCGAAGCCCGGATCGCGTGCCAGCGCCCGTTCGAACAGCGCGGCCGCCGCCGTGTTGTCGGCGCGGTTGAAGCGGTACATGTGCTGCAAGCCCAGGTGGTAGGCCGACCAGGCATCGAGGTCACCCGTCGTCGACAGGCGCGCCTGCGCCGCCTCGTGGATCGGGATGTGAATTTCCAGCGCGGACAGGATCCGCGCGCGGATGTCCTCGCGCACCTGGTGCACGTCGTCGATCGCGCCCGCGAAATGCTCGGCCCACACCACCCCGCCGTCACGCGTGTCGATCAGTTGCACGGTCACCGCCAGCCGGGTGCCGACGACCTCGACCGTGCCGGACAGGTAGTAGCGCACGCCGAGCAGGCTGCCGATGTCCTGCGCGTCGGCGTCGGCCCCGCGCAACCGGAACGACGAGCCGCGCGCAGTCACGAACAACCAGCGCAGTCGTGCCAGCTCGGCGATCAGTTCGTGCGGCAGGGCATCGGCGATGCCCGCGTACGGCCCTGCGTCGCCGAGCAGGCGGAACGGGAGCACCGCCACCGACGGGCGCATCGCGTGCCCGGCCGGTGCCCCCTCCGGACCGGCCGCCACGGCCGCGTCGCTGCTGCCCACCACTCTCGCCTCGGCCACGAAACGGAAGCCCTGGCGATGGATGGTGCGGATGAACCGCTGGGCGCTGCCGTCGTCACCCAGCGCCTGGCGTGCGGACTTCACCCGGCTGGCGATCGCCGCATCGGACACGATGCGCCCGTCCCACACCTTCTCGACGATCTCGTCCCGGGACACCAGCCGCTCGCGATTGCCCACCAGCAGCGCCAGCAGCGCGAACACCTGCGGCTCCACCGGCCGCACCCGGCCCTCGACGCGCAGCTCGTACCGCGCCAGATCCAACTCGAACCCGTCGAACCGGTAGATCATGCCGGCAGCATAAGCCCGCGCGCCGCAATCACCACCAAAGCTCCCGGTTTTCTCCATGTGATCTGCAAGCAGCGCCGGTGCGGCGGTGATGAAGTGCACCGCACGGGCCGGCGCGGTGCCGGCCCGGCACACCCCTTCCCCTGGAGAGTCGCCATGCCCCTGGTCACGATCGATGTCATCAAGAACGTATTCACCCCGCAGCAGAAGCAGGACCTGATCGCCAAGGTCACCCGCGCCATGCTCGAGGTCGAAGGCGAAAGCCTGCGCAATGTCACCTGGGTACGCATCAAGGAGTTCGAGGGCGGCGACTGGGCGATCGGCGGCAAGGCCTTGAGTGCCGCGGATGTCCAGGCACTCGCCGCCAGCAAGGCCGCCTGACAGCTGGCCGGACTGCCCGCCCACGCCCGAACGGAGGAACCGGACCATGCGCATCGCCAAGCAGGACATTCCCGTCCGGATGGACGTCCCCGGCGCGGTGGCGCGCCAGCAGGCGGGGTTCGGCGACGCCGGTGGCTACGGCACGATCAGCGGCGAGTATTTTTCGCTCGCCGCTGGCACCGACATCGCCCCGCTGCTGCAGGGTCTGGACAACGACCTGTGCCCTGCCCCGCACTGGGGCTACGTGCTGGAGGGCGAGCTCACCGTGACCTACGCCGACGGCAGCACCGAAGAGACCGTGCGTGGCGACCTTTTCTACTGGCCGCCAGGACACACGGTCAGGGTCGGCAAGAACGCCGAACTGGTGCTGTTCAGCCCGCAGCACGAGCACGACAGGGCGATCGACCACATGCTGCGCAGGATGGCCTCCCAGGGCGACGCCACCCTGCCCGGATAGACGCCAGACCTTGCACGCCAAGCGGCGTGCCCCGGCAGCGGAGTGGATGCCAGTCAACAAGCGGTGCGCCGTGCGGGGTGTCCGGCGTCGATTCGCGCACGTTCCGGGAAACCGCCGGGAACGGCCAGCCGGGAGTCCGCCCGCCGGGACCCCAAGCCGCGCTAAACTACCGGTTTTGCTCCGGAAAACATGGCCCAGGCTGCCCTCCGCCCGACGCTTCGCGGGCCCACGTTCATTCGTCTGCTGGCGCGCCTGGCAGAGATTGACGTGGTTGCGTCCGGCCAGCCCCTGCCCGACCGGCTGGGCCAGTGGCTGGACTGGAAGCACGCACTGTCGCTCGCCGCCGCGCTCGACGGCCACCCGGCCGCGCCGGAGGCCGCCGAGCCGGCGGCGGACGGCCTGCACGCCGAATGCGCGCGGGCACGCGAGGTGCTGGCGACGGCCATCAAGGACGATCCGCTGCTCGCCGCAGGTCATGCGCCGGCCGACGGCGACTACGCCGTTTTCCGCCAGGCCTGCCTCGCCCGCCAGCGCGCCATGCAGGCCACCGTCGGCCGCCTGCGTGGCAAGCTCCGCGACGCACTCCAGGGTTCGCCCGGAATGGCGCGGCTGGCCGAGGTGGATGCGGTGATGGAAGTGGCGCTCACCCCGCGCGAGCACGCGCTGCTCGCAAAGGTGCCCGAACTGCTGGAACAGCGCTTCGAGCGCCTGCGCGTCGCCGGGCGCGCCTCCACTACCTGGCTCGACGGCTTCCGCCGCGACATGCAGAGCGTGTTGCTGGCCGAGCTCGATCTTCGTTTCCAACCGGTGGACGCGCTGCTCGCGGCGCTTCGCACCTCCTGATGCGGTTCCCCATGTTCAAACGTCTGCTTCTTCTCTCCGTATTCGCCCTGGGCCTGGCCGCCGTCGGCTGGATCGTCTCCGGCTACGTCGGCTCCAACCTGCTCGGCATGGCGGTCGCGCTGCTGATCGGCGCCTGCTACCTCGCCGGCGCGTTCGAACTGTTCCGCTACCGGCAGGCCACCGCCACGCTATGCCAGGCCATGGACGGGCTGACCGAGCCGCCGGCCGAGCTCGGCCAGTGGCTTGCGCGCCTGGCTCCCGGACTGCGCCACGCCGTGCGCCTGCGCATCGAAGGCGAGCGCGCCGCGCTGCCGGCACCGGCGATGACGCCGTACCTGGTCGGCTTGCTGGTGCTGCTGGGCATGCTCGGCACCCTGCTCGGCATGATGGCCACCTTGCGCGGCACCGGCACGGCACTCGGGAGCGCCAGCGACCTGCAGGCGATCCGCGGCTCGCTGGCCGCGCCGGTCAACGGCCTGGCCTTCGCGTTCGGCACCTCGATCGCCGGTGTCGCCAGTTCGGCGATGCTCGGTCTGCTCTCCGCGCTGGTCCGCCGCGAGCGGCTGCAGGCGGTGCACCTGCTGGACGCGGGCATCGCCGGCCCCTTGCGCATCCACTCCCAGGCGCACCAGCGCGACGAAGCCTTCCGCCTGCTCCAGCAGCAGGCCGCGGCGATGCCCGCCCTGGTCGATCGCCTGCAGGCGATGGCGGCGACGCTGGAGCAGCACAGCGCGGCTGCCCAGGAGCGCCAGCAGGCCGAGCAGCAGGCGTTCCACCGGCACACCGGGCAGGCCTACACGGAACTCGCCCGGTCGGTCGAGCAGTCGCTGCAGGCCAGCGTCGCCGACAGCGCACGCACCGCCAGCAGCGTGCTGCAGCCGGTGGTCGAATCCACCCTGTCCACCCTCGCCCGCGAGAGCGCCGCGATCCAGGCGAGCGTGGCCGATGCCGTGCAGCGCCAGCTCGACGGCCTGTCCGCCGGCTTCGACACCACCGCACGCACGGTGACCGGTATCTGGAACGACGCACTCGCCCGGCATCGGCAGGCCAACGAAGCCCACGCACAGGCGCTGGGCGAGGCCCTCGCCCGTTTCACCACGACCTTCGAGCAGCGTTCGGCCGCACTGCTGGACGGCGTCGCCGCGCGCCTGGATGCGAGTGTCGAGCGCACCAGCGAGGCCTGGCAGAGTGCGCTGTCCCGGCAGGACGCCGCTCACGCCGGTCTTGCCGAGCGCAACCGGCTGGCGCTGGCGGCAGCCGGCGAGGCTTTCGAAGCGCACGCGGCCGCGCTGGTGCAGGCGGTCGATCGCTCCCACGCAGAGCTGCAGTCCGAACTGCAGGCCCGCGACGACGAACGGCTGGCCGCCTGGGCGCAGAAGCTCGACGCCCTCACCGCCGGACTGACCATGCAGTGGCAAGCGGCCGGCGATGCCACCGCAAGTCGCCAGCAGGCCATCTGCGACACGCTGGAGCAGACCGCCGGCGCCATCGCCGCGCAGTCCCAGGCCCACGCCAGCCAGACCCTCGCCGAGATCGCCCGCCTGGTCGAGGCCGCCTCCGAGGCTCCCCGCGTGGCCGCCGAGGTCGTCGGCGAGCTGCGCCAGAAGCTGTCCGACAGCATGGTGCGAGACACCGCCATGCTGGAGGAGCGCAGCCGGCTGCTGGCGACGCTGGAGACCCTGCTCGACGCGGTCAACCACGCTTCCACCGAGCAACGCAGCGCGGTCGACGCACTGGTCAGCACCTCGGCCGACCTGCTCGAGCGCGTCGGCACCCGCTTCGCCGCACAGATCGAAACCGAAACCGGCAAGCTCGACACCGCCGCCGCGCAGGTCACCGCCAGCGCCGCCGAGGTCGCCGGCCTGGGCGAAGCCTTCGGCGCCGGCGTCGCACAGTTCGGCCAGGCCAACGACGCGCTGATGGAGCGCCTGCAGCAGATCGCCGGCGCGCTCGACGCCTCACTCGCCCGCAGCGACGAGCAACTCGCCTACTACGTGGCGCAGGCGAAGGAAGTAGTGGAGCTCAGCGTGCTCTCGCAGCAGCAGATCATCGCCGACATGCAGCAGCTCGCCGGCCGACGGACACCGGCGAAGGCGGCGAAGGCATGAGCGACGAGGTCGAGTCCGGCGGCGAGTCGACCGCGCCGATCTGGGCCTTCGGCGACCTGATGTCGGTCCTGCTCGGGGCGTTCGTGCTGATCCTGGTCGGCGTCATCGGCGTACAACTGCAGCTCTCGCACAAGCTGGAAGTGGCCGAGAAGCAGCGCCAGGCCGAACTGCGTCGCCGCACCACGCTGGAACAGGCGCTGGCCACGCCGCTGGCGCAGGGCCGCGTCACGCTGGTCAACGGGCGCATCGGCATCCGCGGCAATCTCCTGTTCGCGCTCAATTCCGACCAGTTGCAGCCCGAAGGCCGGCAACTGATCCAGAGCCTCGCCGCGCCGCTGGCGCAGTACCTGCAGTCGCGCGACGAGCTGCTGATGGTCAGCGGCTTCACCGACGACCAGCCCGTGCATGGCGACAACCGCGCGTTTGCCGACAACTGGGAGCTCTCCGCCCAGCGCGCCCTCACCGTCACCCGCGCCCTGATTGCCGCCGGCGTGCCTGCCAACGCGGTGTTCGCCGCCGCCTTCGGCGCGCAGCAGCCGGTCAGCGCCAACACCGACGAAGCCGGTCGCGCCAGGAACCGCCGCGTGGAAATCGCTCCGATCCCCCGCTCCTCGGCCGGCAACGCCCCCACCCCGAGCGATGCGGGACCCGGTCATGCGCGCTGACACCAGCGCGGCCATCCGCGCGCGTCTGATCGAGGCCCTGGCCGAGCGTGCCGCCGGCCTCGACGGCGAAGCGCGCCGCGTGCTGGACACACGGCTCGCCGAACTGCGCGCGCGCAATACGGCCGCGCCGGTCGAAGCACCGGGCGCCGACACGACGTCGCCGCGTCCACCCCCTTTGCGCGGGCTTCTCGATCCGTTCCCGAGTGGCGCTTTCCCCGGGCAGGCGGCCTACCCGGAGCTGCCTGCCCTTGCCGACTTCCGCCAGCTCTGGGCGACCCTCCGCACCGACAACCAGCTCCGGCAATCCATCAGCCACGCCCCCGCCGACGCCGGTCCGCTCAACTCAACCGCCCTGGCCAGCCGCGCCATCACCTTGATGCGCGAGCTGTCGCCCGGGTATCTGCGGTCATTCCTCGCGTACGTCGATGACCTTGCCTGGCTCGAGCAGATGGGTGCCACGGGCACCGGGAACCCGTCCAGCGCGATCGCCCCGAAAAAGCGGGCCCGGCGCAGGTCCTCGACCTGACTGCATGAGACGGTTCGTCTGACGGCCCGGCACCTGACTCGCCCGGCTGCGGGCGCATCTCGCGCCAGCTGGCGCTCTGCTGTGCAAGAAGGCTGGCAGCCCCGAGGCGCACGATGCGCCGATGCAGCGGCCGTGGTGTGGCACGGTGCCAGGGCGATGCGGATGGGCTGGCTCCTCCTCAGTCCACACTCGCCCCGTTCACGAACACCAGCGGCCCGGGGCAATCGAGCAGGCGCTCGCGCAGGCCGCCGGGCAAGGCGCCCTGGAGCGAGGCGAATTTCCCGAGCACATAGTGGCGGAGCGGCTCCCAGTCAGGGCCAGCCGGGTCCAGGGGCTTGCCGGTAGCCACCCAGATCACCAGCGCAACGACCGTTTCGCCACCGACAGCCACGTTGCGGAAGGCGATCGTCACCTCGGCCTCGGGGTCATCCGTCGCGGACACGAGCAGCCCCGATTCGTAAAGCTTGTCTTCGATGGCGCGCAGCACGTCGGTCACCGCCTCGCTTGCCGCAGCCTTGGTCAGGTCCGTCGCCATCTCAGCGCAGCGGCCCCAGGCCGGCGGCCTCGCTCATCCGCTTCCAGTCTTCGACCGTGCGCCCGGGACGCTCACGGTTGCGGTTCCTCTGGCCCCAGGCACCCGGGTGTGCCTGGGCCCAGGCGGTTGCCTTCCGGCCTTCTCCCAGAGTGATGTCGAATGGGGAGTCGATGGCGCAGGCCATGCCGCGGCAGCGCTCGAGGCCTGCCGCCACCCTCAGCGCATTGAACGTATTCGCACCCAGGCAGACGACCACTTTCGGCGCCACGATCCGGATCTGCGGCAAGGCAAACGTCTTTGCCGCATGCACGAGATCGCCGAACGGGATGCGCGACGAAAGCCCGCCCCGCTTGATGTAGGGAAAGAGGTTCGTCGCGTAGGTCTCGGCGAGCTTCATGCCGAAGGCGGCATGCAGAAGTTCATCGAGACTCCTGTTGGTGGGTAGCTGCGGATCCCGCCCGAGTTCACTCGGACCCTTGCTCCGCACGAGCGCATCGTCGGAACTCCAGTCCTGCAGCAGGATCATGACCTCCGAGTCCAGGTTGTGCGCGCCCTTGGAATACGGGGAGACGTAGCCGCACTCGAATCCCGGGTAATCCCCCAGGCGCTTGTAGTGCTTGAACGGTTGCCTACGTGCCTCGACGAGTTCGCCGAGTTGTTGCTGTTTCGACACGCGTACCTCCGCGAGTGGCCGGCGGCTGCCGGGATCATGGTCCACCGGAGTCCGCGACCTCTGGGACGAGACCAAGCCGATGGGTGGAACAGGATGGGGGCTCCCCCCTTTCGAGGGTCGCCCCTGCTTGCGCGCTACTGCATCACCAGGCGTGGCTTGCCATCCAGCAAGGTGGCCTTGCCATCGGGGGCGGCATCCGGTGCGGTTGCGAGCAGCGAAGGATCCGTTTCCCACGGGATCGCCAAACGACCCCCGGGTAGATAGGGTTGCCAGGCGCCATAAGCCGGTTCCTTGACCCGCTCGCCGTACTCGGCCAGCGAGTAGACGACAGGAACTCTTGCATTCCAGTAGGGCGAATCCGCCAGGGGCCCCTTGGTGGGGATAGCAAACGTCCAGCGGCGGGCAGCCTTCACGCTGGACGCGATGAAGATGCGCTCCAGCCCCGCCCTCGCGTACTTCGGGCAAGCCATCGTGAAATTGACCTGCTCGGCAGCTGCATCCAGGACATGCCCGTCGCGACCTACGCGTACAAGCACATAGACGGTGGCCGCCGTCCGAATATCGATCGCATCCCTCGGATAGACGGGCGGCGTCATGTCGCGCTCGGTAAGGTCCTCCGCGGCATTCCGGCTGTCGTCCGCGAAGTCCACCCCTTCCACGCTGATGGAGAACTCGGTCCGGTCGACCGGCTTGGCCACGACCCGTACGTTCATCCTCACCCGCGCGATCGCCGGCTTGCGCGTATCCACCTCGAACCGCCAACCGGGCACCGTCTGCTTCAGCACATCAAGAACCACCGAAGGAAGTTTCTCAGGCCGATCGACCGTGTAGTCCCGCACGCTCCCGTCGGGGTTGATGTCCAGCACGCCCGACACGGCCATGCTCCCCCACGGGCGATCGCTTGTGGCGCCCGACGCCGTGAAACAGCACGCCATCAGCACCAGACAGGCCACCCAGAAAACCACGCGCTTCATAAAGCCCCCCTTGTCTGTAATGCAATCCGACCGCAGGCGGACAACATCGACCCCTCTCATACCGCCTCATACCGCCAAGGATCAGCCAGGACCCGTCCGCCCCTTGCCAGCCGGTCACTCTTTCCACCCGCCCCTGGTTCCACGGAAATACGGAAAGTCCGCGATCCTCCCCCAAGCGGTCCCAGTCCGGTATCTGCCGCCCTCATGGGCGTTGATATGGCAGCTGTCACACAGGATCACGCAGTTCTCCACGTTCGCCCCTCCATGGAAAGGCGGCTTCATGGGCCTTCGATGGTGTGCATGGGCGCTCTCTCCCCAGGCAACGCTTACCAGCCCCTTGCCGGCAAACGGCAGAATCAGCGAAGCGCAGCTTGCGCACAGGAAATCCTGCCGGGCCAGCGCCTGCATCTTGGTTTGCCTGCTGAACTCCCTTTCCGGATCCCTGGCCACCTTGTCCTCCCTGATTCGATCCATGCACCACGGCATCGCGTTGATCCGGCGAGGTTCGCCTTTGCGAACCCCCTGCCTTCAATCCTGCAGATTGTCCGAAGGCTCCGCATCCCGCCGCGGATACGCCCATGCCGCAATGGAGGAGGCGAACGTGACCAGCACCAGGCCGACCACGAGGCCCTCCAAGCCCTGGTTGAACATGGCCATGGGCGAGACGCCCTTGAGGTCGAGTTCCTTCACCAGGTTGAACGCGTAGACGAAGGAAGAACCGCTCTGCACCATCGTCCACAGCCCGATCACCCTGACCGCCAATCCGAACCACGCTCTCGGATGCATCGCTGAACTCCCTTTCCGGAATCCTCCCTTTTTACACCGGTCGGATCAGCGGCGCACGAAATCGGGAAGCGTCGCGTAGGACGACGCCAGGTGCTGCAACAAGGTCGCCTGTGCGGCGTCCAGCGCGGCCCGACGAATGGCGTCCTGCAGGCTCGCGAACGGCCCCTTTCGCCTTGCGTCGACCAGCTTCGACGCCAGCTGGCGATCGCCGAGCAACAGGCTGAGCGCAGGCTCCCCGCCGGTGTTGAGGTCGACCACCAGGGGCTCTTTGCGCTCATCGGACCAGGGCTCGCCCGGAATCCGGATCGCCGGATCGGCCAGCCACAACGCCGGGCCGAGTCCGGCATCGAGCGCGAGGTGTCCGTTCGCCACTCCCGTGGCCGCCTTCCCGAGCGCGGCGCGGTAGGCCTTCAGGGCCGGCAGGAACTTGCCGAGCGCCCCACGTGCCCCCTCGCAGGAGAGCCGCTCGGCCTGGTCGTGCAGCGCAGTGGACACGGTCGCGCCATAGGTGACATCCAGGAACAGCCCGCTCACGTCGGCCCTGTCCTGCGGGTAAGCCTCGCCCCAGCTCCGCACCAGGGCGACCAGCGGCGCCTGCGCCGGCCACTGGCCGAGGCGGGCCAGTACGGTCACCAGCTGCGTGTAGCGCCGTTCGACCGCCGCATCGCCCTCGCCGGTATCCAGCAGGCGGTAGAGGAAGGCGGCAGCCACGCCCTCGGAGACCATCATCGCGTTACCGGACTTCAGATGGCAGCGATCGGCGGGCAAGGACGTTTCGCCGGCCAGCCAGCGGGCGTAGGCATCGCCCTCGCCGGGCGGCAGCGGCTCGAACACGAAATCGTTGTGGGGCACGGCCGTCTCCCGCGCCCAGGTTTCGCGGCGGCTCAACCACAGGTCGGCAGCGGAAGGCGTGGCTCGCCCTTGTGCCCTGGCGCGGAACCCGGGTGTCGCCGACAGCCGTGCCGCCAGCGGCTGCATCTGGATACCGAAGCCTTCGTCGAAGGCCGTCACGAGATCGGTCACCGCGAACACCGAATGCGCCTGGCGCGAGGGCGTCGGCGGGATCGGACCGAGCAGGCGGCGCAGCAGCACATGCCCGTACTCGTGCGCCAGCACCTCCTCGAACTGCCCGTCCTCGAGCGAAGCATCGTCGAGGGTGATATCCACGAAATAGTCGCGGCACAGGACGCGGTGCCCCGGCGTGCTCTCCACGTAGAGATCCTTGCGGGCGAAGCCCCCGTCCTCGTCGGAAAGATAGATGGCAATGCCGCCGCCCAACGCGGGGCAATCCACCCGGTAGCGGCTCGCTTCTCGCGCCTGGGCATCGATGGCCGGCAGCTTCGCCACCAGACCGCTGGCCAGCACCGCCCGCACGCCGGCCTCGAGCTTGCCGTGATACGGCCGGGCGACCGGTATGAGGCGACCGTCGGGCGCCTTCTGCTCAAGCGCGTTGCCGGCCTTGTCGCGGACGGGTTCGAGCAGATGGAACGCCGCCTTCGGCGCCGCCGCGTGTGCCGGCAGGCACACCACGGCCAGCAACAGGCACGCAATCCAGGACCTTTGCATCACTCGCCTCCGGCTCGAGCACGCCCGACACGGGGCATGCCCGGGCGGGAGCATCTTAGGAACACGGGCCGCCAGGAGGCAGTGCTGGTCGTCCCTGGGCAGGAAGTCACGGATCGCCCGGGGGCAGACCGGCGCTCCAGGAGCGCGCAACCCTTCGTGGGTGGCCTCCCCACCAAAAAAGGGCCCGCCGTCGCTGGCGGGCCCTTTCCTGCCGGCGGGGTCGCTCAGTGCCGGCCGTGCGACAGCCCCGGGCAGGCCAGGTCGAGCACGAAGCCGTCATGGTCGGACACGCCGATCGCCTTGCGCACGTCGGGATAGCCGGCCGCGTCGTCCTGGGTCTGGTCCGGCGCATCCAGGTTGCCGCGGCCGTACTGGAAACCGCGGAAGCAACGCTGGGCGACGCGGTCGAGCAAGGCCTGGTCGAGCACCTGCGCGACCGGCACGTCGCGGCCCGAGTCGTACGAGCCGTTCTTCGCGTAGCCCTGGATCGGACCCAGCTGTTCGGTAAAGAGGAACGAATAGCGGTCGTTCGAAGGTACGGACTGCACGGCGTTCCACAGCGCCGGCCGGACGATGTTGCCTCCCAGGTCGAGCAGGTTGGCGCTATCGTCATAGGTGCCGGCGATGGCGCCGACCACGTCCGCCCAGCCGTCGGTGAACGGGTAGGCGTTGAAGTCGCCCAGCACAACCAGCGGCTCGTACCCGGACTTGGCGTCGGTCTGCAGGTCCTGCACGTCCCGAGCGATATCCCTGGCCTGCTCGAGGCGCTTCTGGCGGTTGCGCGGCGCGCTGGATCCTTTGTCCACGCCGATGCGCGACTTCGGATGCACCGCCAGCAGGCGGAACGAGAAACCGTTGCGGTCGAGCATGGTGCCCTCCAGCAACAGCGGCGGCCGGTCGTGCAGGAAGTCGGACTCGCCCGTCGCCGGATCGATCCAGGTCGCCTCGCCACCAAGCTGGGTCAGCCCGTCCACGCGGACGCGATCGGTACGCACCAGGAAGCCCACGTCGATGCCGCTGGGGTCGTGGCCGTCCACCAGGTGGGCGCTGTAGGTGACGTGATAGTCGGTGGCCAGCTGGTCGGCCAGCTGCTGCAGCACCGCCTCGCTTTCCACCTCCTCGGCGGCCAGCACGTCGGGCAGCCTGAGCACGCCGCCGATGTAGGCGGAGAGCCGCTCCAGCTTGAGCTTCAACGCCGACGCCGTCGGCGTGCCGTTGTCGCCGCACTCGTACCGGCTGTTGCCACCATCGGTGTCGCACAGGCGCAGCATGTTGAGGTTGCCCACGCGCAGCCCGTGCGGGGTGCGCCGGTCGGCCACGGGACGCGGCAGCGTGTTGGGATCGAGGATGTGCAGCCTGGTCGGCTGGAAGTCGTAGTCGCCGTAGCTGTAGCTCATCACGCCCTCGGCCATGAAGCGTGCGCCGGCGTTGATGCCGGTGCCATCGGGCACGGCGCCAAGCGCGTCGGCGTCCATCTCGAACACCTCCGGGTTGCCGTCCCACACGCCGGAATGGATGTCCGACGGCGCGCTACCGAACGGCACGCCCGGCGAGCGCAGCGAGCGGGTGCCGTTGGCGCTGACGAATACCTCGGCGAACGGATCCTTGCCGTAGCGCTGGTTGGCGCGGTCGACGATGCCGTTGAGCACCAGGATGCGCATGCCCTCGAAGCACTCGAAGTTGGTCATGCCGCAGGACAGGTGCTCCGGGTCGGCGGAAGGCACCGTGTGGCCGAAGATCACCGGCGCCGGCAGGCGGTTGCCGGTGCCCGTCACCGTGACGGTGGCGCGGGTCAGCTCGGTCAGCCCGTAGTATTCGGCCACGGTGCCGCGCACGTCGACCGCATCGCCGGTGACCACCTGCGGGGCGCCGCCGGTGAACACATACACGCCGTTGGAGGTCATGCGGTTGCGATCGTCCCGACTGTCGGGCGTCTGCATGGTGAAGCCGGCGGGACCGACGCTGGTGACGATGTTGCCGCGGGTGATCACCGGCTGGCCGGCGAACGGTCGCCGCTGCCCTGGATCTGGAAGATCTCGGCCTGCGCCGCGTCGTCGTTGAGGATGCCGCCGATCGCATCCGCCCTGGCGATGGCGAGCCCGGCCGAGGGTTCGCTCAGATGCACCGCGAAGTCCTGGTCCGGTTCGACCGTGGTGTCGCCGTACACCGTCACGCTCACCTGCTGCGTGGTGTCGCCGGCGGCGAAATGCACCACCTCGTCCAGCGCCTCGTAATCGCCATCGGCCACGGTCGCCGCACCGTCGGCAGTGGTGAAGCGCACCTGCACCGGCGCCGGCGCGGGCTTGCTGAGGGTCAGCGTGAAGACCAGTGCCGTGGTACCGCTGTCGCCTTCGTCCATCGCGGCATCGGCCACCGATACGCCGAGCCCCACGTCCGAACACGTGCTGGTGCTGTTGTGCGGCTGCGAAGGCGCCTGCACCGCGAAGTCGGCGGCATTGTCGCCGGTGTCCCTGAGGTCGCCCGACGCATCGCGGGTGCGCGCGTAGGACTGGTCGACATTGCTCGAGCCGAGCGACGCCAGCCGCGTGCCCTCGCCGTACGCGGAGCCGCTGCTCAGGCCGACCTGGTCGAGCAGCTTGCCGGAGGCATCGGCGATGGCCAGCCCGCCGGTATCGGTGATGCCTGTGTTGTAGCCCACGTCCCCGCCGACGCTGCCCGAATAGCCGCTGCTGGCGCCGTTGGTCAGCAGCAGGTAGCAGCCGGGTGCGATCGTGGTGCCGGCGGGCAGCGTGGCGCGCGTACCGGTGGTGCCCGATGCGTTGGACGCGAGCAAGGCGTAGCCGCCCACGTCGAGCGATGCACCCGAACCGTTGTGCAGTTCGACGAACTCGTCGTTGCCCCCGGCCGGTCCGCGCACGCGGAAATTGCTGATCGTGAGATCCGAGGCCAGCGCTGGCAGCGAGGCCGCAAGAAGACACAGCGCCATGCCCATGGCGCGACCTGATCGAAGCATGTCGAGACTCCCCTCTCGTTGTGGACGTAGCCTGCCGGAAACTAGCAAGCGGGCGTGACAGCACCGTTGCATCCCCGGGACCGGTGCTGCGCACGCCCGTCAGTAACCGAAGCCGGACGTGAACGAGGCGTGGTCGGCACCGCGGAGGGCGCCGCGCCCCGCGCCCCCCGCTTGACCGACATCAACACGGAGCACGATCGCACCGCCGATAACGGCGGCCAGGGAGCAACAACGCCAGTGCCGGTCCTGCGCGCAAGGGACGGAGGCAGCTGTCCGGATTCAATGCCGGCATCGCCTGGCTTCGCGCTTGCGCCGCCCCTTCGCCGGGGAACAGGATCGCCTGGCCGAGCCAGGGGCGGCCGACCTTGCCGAAGGAGAACCACCATGAAGCGATCAGCCTGGTACGGCGCACTGGCGCTCCTGGCCGGCATTCCACTGCAGGCCATGGCCGCGGATGGCTACGTGACCGGTACTGTCACCCTGCGTGCCGGGCCCGACATCGGCTACCCGGCGGTTGACATGATCCCGGCCGGCGCGCCGGTCGGCATCGAAGGTTGTACGGATGGCTGGGAGTGGTGCGACGTCGTGTTCGAGGACGAGCGCGGCTGGGTCGCCGGCACCTTCATCCAGCAGGAGTACGACGACCGGCCGGTGCTGGTCCATGCGTATGGCGCGCGCCTGGGCGTCCCGATCGTGTCGTTCTCCATCGTGACCTACTGGGATCGCCACTACGTCGGTCGACCCTTCTATCGCGAGCGCGAACGCTGGTATCGCCGCCCGCCTCCGCATCATGCGCCGCCGCCACCCCACGGGCCCTGGGCGCACCCGCAGCGTCTGAAGGACCACCGCGGGGACCACGACCGCGACCGGTGGCACGCCGCACCCGCGCCCTACCGGCGACCCGAGCCGACGCCAGGTCGCGTTCCGCCCCGGGTGCCCGCGGATCGGCAGCAGCCGAAAGCACCGCCCACGATGCACAAGCAGGTGCAGCGCTGGCAGCAGCGACCGCCCGCACCGAACCCGACCAGGCCGCCGCAAGGCGCGCCCATCGCCCATCCACCCGCCGTCCATGCGCCAGCGGACCATCGCACGGACGCGCGCCGCCCTCCGCCGCACGATCACGACCAGCACGATCGTGGACATTGACGCAGGCTTCCGTTCGGGCCGGGCGCCGCAAGCACCGGCATTTCGACCCCGCCCTGACGGTCAGGGACAGGCGAAGAAAGTGACTTCCACGCCGCTCGGATCGGCGGTCCGGAAGTTGCGGGGCCCGTACTCCGTCGTCGCCAGCGTTCTCAGGATGGGGCAGCCCGCGGCCGCCACACGCGCGTACCAGCGGTCGATGTCGGGCACCTCGATATAGAGCCCGCCATGGACCTGGGGCACCTGGCCGCCTGCCTCGACCTCGATCAGACCGACGCCGTTGGGCGAGCGGAACACCGTGCCGCGCGCCGCCTTACCGCGGTCCCAGGAACGGAAGACACCTCCAGGCCCGGCGCATTGCGATAGAAGCTGACGGTTTCCTCGTAGCGCGAAGTGAAGAAGTAGAAGCGGAACTCAGGATGACCCACACCATCGCCTCGCTGGACGGCTTCGATCGGTGGCCACCCCGCAGGGTCCGGGCTCACCGGACACCCTCGATCACCACCAGCTCGGAAGACTCCGGCGTCGGCAGCGTCACCGCCAGCCCGGAAGCCATCAGTGCGCGCCCGTCCAACACGCGGTCGGGCGAGGAGTGGTCACGGAAGTGCACGCGGTATCGCTGCCCCGTGCGCAACCCGCGCAGCTTGAACCGGAACAC
This sequence comes from Frateuria sp., assembly GCF_035695185.1. Taxonomy (GTDB): domain Bacteria; phylum Pseudomonadota; class Gammaproteobacteria; order Xanthomonadales; family Rhodanobacteraceae; genus Frateuria_A. Next base: position 13,591 of record NZ_DASSES010000086.1, on the reverse strand, counting down.
GCGCGGCGCCGGGTCGCTGCCATGGAAAGCGAACACCACGCCCTGGTCGCGCGCGCCATCGAAATACTCGGTGCCGTCCCAGCCCTTGCCGTCCGGTCGCGGCCCCACGTGATAGAGACCCGCGTCACGGATGAGCGGCCGCAGCGCCGACTGGTAGAAGGCGATCTCCCTGGCCGCGGCCGCGTGCTGCGCAGGCGTCCAGCCATGGGTGTCGATCATTACGGTGAACCAGCCCATCATGCCGCTGCGCAGCATGTAGCGGAAATTCTCGATCCGTGGTGTCGGCCACGCCTTCACGTAGGTCTCCAGCATCGCCGGCGGCAGCACGTGGCTGGCGTCATAGAAGGCCTGCCGATTGGACAGCGGGTCGTAGGAGTCGACGATCGAGAAGTAGTCGCCGTAGGCGGCGCTGCCGAAATCGACCATGCGCCCGCCGTCGTTGCAGACCTCGAGCAGCAGGCCCGGATGCCGGCGCCTCAGTGCCTGCTGGACCGCGTAGTACGCACGCGTCGCGTGCAGGCTGACGTCGGTCGCGTTGGCCGCGTCGACCCACAGGAAGTCGTCGTCGCTGTAACGCCGGATGCGACCAGGGTCAGCCGCAGCGTGGGGATGATCGTGGCGGTCGCACCCCTGGGCGACGATATAGCCGTCGTGTTCGAGCATGTCGAGGTGGTACTCGCGCACGAGACGGTCGGTCTCGCCGGTCGCCCACGCCTGCGCCGCCGGCACGCCCAGGTCGATCGTCACGCCCTTGAACCCGGTGGGCTTCCAGCCGGGTGGCGGGTCGGTGGTCAACCAGTCGCGCACCGTCGGATCGGCGACGTCGAGCGCGCCCCTGGCCGGGCTGGTGCCCGCCTGGGCCCAGGCCGCCCAAAGCCCGAACCTCAGGCCCCTGCGGTGCGCGTAGTCCGACAGCGCGGCGATGCCGTGCGGGAACTTGTGCGGATCGGCGTGCCAGTCGCCGACGGCGCGGAACCAGCCCGCGTCCAGGTGGAACATCTCGAAGCCCAGCCGCGCCGCGTCGTCGATCATGCGCCGCGCCTGCGCCTCGTCGATCGCCATGGCACTGCCCCAGCTGTTGTTGGTCACCAGCGGATAGGCAGGGTCGGCCCGCGTCGCCGGATCGCCGAGCACCTCGCGCACCCAGCGCCGCAGCGTGTTGCCGGTGTCGTCCGGATCGCCGTCACTGGCACCCACGAAGACCGTCGGGGTGGCCAAGGTGGCGCCGGGCTCGAGGCGGGTGCGAAACGGACCGGGCACGGGGTTGAGTCCGACCGTGCCTGCCAGCACCGCGCCGGTGCGCTTCAGGTTCATCGCGACGCGGCCGCTGAACTCCACGCCGACGTACCAGCCGCCCGCGCCCTCGCCACTGACCAGGAACCACGGAATGATCTCGCGCGCCTCGCCCGGACGCGGATGCGCGAACGTGCTCGACGTACCGCGCCAGTCGTAGTGCGCGGCGATGGCGACCCGATGCGTACCCACCGGCGGCGGCTCGCCGGCCCCCTTGTCGACCCAGACCTGCGACAGCGGCTGGTCCGCCGCCACCTTCCACGCGAATTGCAGGCTGGGTTGCAGCGGTAGCCACACCCGCCGCCCGCTGCGGTTCTCGATGCGGATCACGTGCTCGAGCGGCCCGTGCGACGCCCGCGCACGCCATTCCCAGTACAGGCGCAGTCCGGCCGCGCGGTCCTCGTAGACCAGGCTCGCGGCATCCTCCCGCTGGCGGCTGGCATCCGGATCGTACCGCCAGTGCAGCGGTACCTCCCTGCCCCCGATCCCGGCATGCCCGATCAGCACCGCTGCCGCATCGCCCTCCCAGGCGGCGCCACCCTGGCGCGCCAGCTGCAGCAGCCCAGGCGCCGAAGCCCCGGCCTGGAGGACGATCCGGTTGTCGCGGTTGCCGACAAGGATGCGCGCCACTCGTGCCGGCGCCGCCAGCGGCCACACCGCCCACAGGCCGAGCACGAGGCAGGTCCACGCAGGACGAGAAGTCATGTGGCTCGCTCCGGGTAGCGGCGTCGCGACCTGCCGGATGATCACCCTGGCGGCAGGCGGTGCCAAGCGGATCGAAGTCCGTCACCGGCAATCGAGTGGAGAAAGTTCGCTTCCAGGCGCCGCAGTGCCCGCCGTGCTTGCCGCCATGTGGAAAGGGGGATGCGACAGGCATCCCCCCCCTGAGCGTTAGCCGCTCACACCGAAGAACTGGCGCGCGCGCTCCTTTTCGGCCGTCGTCGGACGATATTCGTGCCAGTCGTCGGTGGCATTCGCCTTGTACCGGACCACGCCGTTGTCGGCGTCGATCTGGTAGTACGGGAACACGCCTCGGAGGTTGAAGAACGCAGCCGGGGCAAAGAACAGGATGTCGGCCGCGAGGCGGCCGCCATGGAAGCGTAGCGGGAGGATCCCGTAGAACGGATCGCGGCCCGGCCGCTCCACCTTGAACTCGTAGTTGCCGAAGCTCGTGTCCTTCAAGCGCACGGTTGAGGGCACCGCCGGCGCTTCGTGCTTGACGGCCAGGCGCGTGTCCGGCGCCGTCGAACTGATGTGTGTCATCGTCGAGCAAGCAGCAAGTCCAGCCACCAGGCAACCGACGCCCGCGGTCCTTACGAAAGAAAACATGTTGTCCCCTGTGTTTGACGGCACCTCCGGGTGCCGCTTCCGACTATAGGCCAAGCCCGGGGCCGGCACGACGGTGGGGCACGCCCGCATCGGCCAGAGGGTCTGCCCGCACCGTGGCCGGCGCTCTCACATGCCGTAGTCAGGGAGGTCGAAGTCGTCACGCACGCTTCCGGCGATCAGTCCGGTCAACCAGGGCTTGTTCATCGCCCGGATGCCGAGGTTGCGCAGCCAGACCCCCAGCGCGGTGCGCGCTGCGAAAAAGCCGATGAAGCCTTGCGCAGCCCTCTGCTTGCGCGCAATCAGCGACCGCAGGCGGGCCTCGTAGGCCGGAAAGGCCTGTCGGTAATCCCCACCGGCACGCTGCAGCTCGCCTGCCAGCGTGTAGGCCTCGGTCATGGCCAGGCCGGTGCCTTCGCCACCCAGCAGGGAAATGCAGGCGGCCGCGTCGCCGATCAGCGCGACGCAGCCGCGCGACCAGTTCGCCATGCGCACCTGGCTGACCACGTCCAGGTAAAGGTCCTCGGCATCGTCCAGCGCGTCGAGCATGCGCGGGCACTCCCACCCCGCGTCCGCGAACTTGCGCCGGAGCAGCGCCTTGCGCGCACCGAGGCCACCGGGGTCGGTCGTGTCCTGGCTCCGGAACACGAACAGGAACAACGACCGGTCGCCGCGCAACGTGAAGCGCGCGGCCTGGCGGCCAGGTACGTTGTGCGTCACGTAGACCAGCTCGTCGCGGGGCCGGTAGCCGTCCACCACGCACGCCGCCACCCGGCAACCCAGGTAGTGCTCGAAGTCCGTGTCGGGTCCGAACACCAACCGGCGCACGTTGGAATGCAGCCCGTCGGCTCCGACCACGAGGTCGAAGCTGCGCGCGCCGCCGTTGCCCAGGGTGATGTCGACGCGGTCGTGCCGCGGGTCGATCGCCGTGATGCTGTCGCCAAAGAGGGTTTCACACGAGTCGGCCACCGTGGCGTAGATCGTGGCGGCGAGGTCGCCGCGCGGGAGGCTGGTGAACAGGCCATCGGTCAGGCGCTCGAAGACGTCCGTGTGCATGCTCGCCTGCACCCTGCCCTCGTCGTCCACCGATTCCAGCCGCTGCACCTGATAGCCCGCCGCACGGACGGCCTGCTCGATGCCCATGCGCTGGGCAATCCGGTAGCCGGTGCCCCAGAAATCGATGATGTAGCCGCCGGTACGGAACGCCGGCGCCTGCTCGATCAGCGTCGGCCGGTGGCCGCAGCGCAACAGCCAATGGGCCAGGGCCGGACCGGCGACACCGGCGCCACTGATCGCCACACGCAGGGAAGATGCAGTCATGGGAAACCCTCTCGATGGATGCCTTGGCCCCGCCCGAACCGTTATGCTGGGCGATCGCACAAATATGACTGACCGGTCAGTCATATTCAAGGGAACACCACCATGGCGCCGAAGAAGGTCGACAAGCACGCCCGTAGAAGGGAAATCCTCGAAGCCGCCGCGAGGGTCTTCGCGACGCGCGGCTATCGGCAGGCGACCATCGACCAGATCGCCGAGGCCGCCGGCATCAGCAAGGGCACGGTGTATCTCAGCTTCGCCAGCAAGGAAGACCTTTTCTACGAGTTGTTCGAGCAGCTCACGCGCGATGCGATGCAGCCACCCACACCCTCCGGTGACATCGACCCGCCGACCGCGAAGGCGCGGATCGCGGCGCTCTTCCACAGCGTGATGGACGCGGTGGACGCCAACGAAGGTCTCATCCCCCTGACCATGGAGTTCTGGTCCGCCTGTGGCGTGGAGGAGACCCGCCTGCGCTTCGGTGCGCGCTATGCCGAACTGTTCGGCGCCTTCCGAACCCAGCTGGCCGGCATGATCCGGGACGGCATGCGTGCCGGTGAATTCCGCCAGGATCTGCCTGTCGAGGCGACCGCCTCCTGCCTGATGGCGATCATCGACGGCCTGCTGCTGCAGCAGTGGACCGACGCGCGCGTACGCGCTTCGCACATGCTTCGCGACGCCCTGCCCCCGCTGCTGGGTGCGCTCGACGCCAAAGGGTGAGTGAGCGGTTGCGCTTCCCGGTGCCCGCCCCCGAAGGGGCGGGCAAATGGCCGCCCCCGCTACCGGTGGCTTACGGATGGAACCACGCCCCGTTGTCCGCGGTGCCGCGAACGACGGTCCTCGCCGTGTTGTTGCGAAGGTCGACGATCTGCAACCACGTATCGCCTTTCCACTTGTTCACCAGCAGACGGGTCCCGTCGAAGGACCAGTCGACCGGCGTGTAGTCGGCATCCGGATCCGGGTTGACCAAGGCCGGGTGGATGTGGCTCCCGTCGGCGCGCATCACGTAGACATGCAAGTGGCCGATGCCGGGCCCCTCCTGCCTGGCGAAGGCGATCTTGCGACCGTCCTTCGAATAGCGCAGGTAGCCGCCGCCGGAGGCAAGCGGCGTCAATGTGTTGATGGCGAAGTCGAGCGCGTTCATCGGATTGCTGTCATAGACCCCGTGCGTGCCATCGGGAGCGATCGTGAGGCTGTATTCCGGGCCGGTGTTGATACCCTCGAACACCTGTCCGGCGAGCTTGACTGCGGCTCCCGTGGAAACGTTGACCCGATACACGTTCGAGAACCACAGGCGCGGTTCCAGCCCACCTTCGTCAGTACCCGCGGTGACATAGACGCTCTTGCCGCTGGCCGCCCACTGGGGCGCCGAGAGTGCCATGTACCTGGTGGTCATCCCGGCTTCGCGCGGAGGACAGAACAGGATGCGCTGGTGCGTGCCATCGGCGCGGACCGTGCCAAGGCAGTCGTGGTTGAGCTGGTTGTCGTCCGTGATGAACGCGACGGTCCCGTTGGGCCCCCATGAGGCGAACGTATGCGTGCCCGGCCCGGCGGTAATCCTGTGCGTGGGCCCGCCCTGCCGATCCACGACGTAAAGCTGCGAGTGTTGCCACGCCGACGACTGCTGGCTCGCTTCGTACACGACGGCGGCACCACTGGGCGACCACCCGGCGCGACGGTAGTCGACGCCATACAGCAAGGGAGCGAGCCGCGCCACGCCAGCCCCGGAGGGTTTCACGCGATCGAGCAGCATGGCGCGGGCGCCATCGGTGGACCGATAGAACGGCCGGGTGAAAAGGATCGAAGCAGTGGTGGTCTGCGCGGCAGCGGATGCCGCGCCAAGGGCGGTAAGCAGAAGCGCGATGGAGCCAGCAAGCTTGTGGTTTTTCATGGGTGATGCTCCCTGACGGTAATCCCCCTGATCCGGCTCGCGCGGTCGGCCCAACGGCTCGGAACCGAGGTCCCCTCCCGACCCGATCGACAGCGAAGGTTCTGGCGGCGCGGACACTGCTATAGATGTCGTGACCGTTTTGCATTCGTTCAGGATCAGCCCGCTTGGCGTGCCCCGGGCGGCCAGAGACACGCTTCGCCCGAGTCCCGGGCGATGGGGGGACCTGCCCGAGGCAGGAGTTCGCCCTACGCCCGTTCGAACGACAGGACGTCTAGGCGTCCGGCAGCCAGGCGCCCCCGGACCGCGGTCAAGGCGCGGGGTGGCTGAAAGCCGAGGCTGCCTTCATCAGCGCGCGGCGCGCGGGTCACGTGCCTCCCACCAGAGGCTCCGCAGTCTTGCGGGGCACCCCGTGAGCGAGAGGCCACTTGATGGACAGGCGAACGAACGGCAACACAGATCGCACTCCGCCCCTCGTCAGCGCCCTGATAACCGGCACCGTGGCGGCCCTCGCCTCGGCGGCGGCCCTGGCGCTGCTGGCCAAGGCCGAAGGCAAGAGCGCCTTGCGGCCCATCAACGCGACGAGCCACTGGCTGCATGGCGAGAAAGCAGCCAGGTGTGGCCAGTTCGATGCCACGCATACGTTGATCGGCTTCGCGACCCACTACGCATCGGCCGTGTTCTGGGCACTGCCCTTCGAGTCCTGGCGGGCCAGGCGCCAACCACCTTCCGCCGGTGCGCTCTTGCGAGGCGCCTGCATGACGTCCGCAGTCGCGGCAGCCGTCGACTACGGCATCACCCCGAAACGGCTCACCCCCGGGTGGGAACTCGTGCTCACCAAGCGCTCGATGCTGGCGACCTATGGCGTACTGGCGCTGGGACTGGCCTCGGGGACGAAGCTTGCGCAAGCCGTGGCTGGCCGCGGCCGGACGCGGGCTCGACGATGAACGGGCGCTTCGCCCCGCGTTTCCAGCGATGTTTCCGGGCCGCCGTGCCGGGGCACTGGCGGGGCTGACGCCGCGCCTCGCAGCCATCCTGGTCTGCATCCGGTGCCGGGGAAATCAGCTGGCGGTGGGTGCCCACCGGGCCGCATGCAGGGGCGGCCCTGGCCGATACCCAGACGCGACCCGGCCGATTGCCCTACATTCCATCGCTGGCAACCGGGAAATCCACCGTGTCGGTCTATGACGGACGCACGATTCCATGGCGGGTCTATCACGGTGTCCCGGCCGGCTGGCGTGCTGAGGACATCGTGCAGGAACACGCGCGCCTGGGCGGCTGCTTCCCGCTGCGCGTACCGGCGCCTATCGAGGTACCGAGCCTCCATGCTGTCCCGGAACAGGATGGCTGGCTGCATTACCGGCTGACCGTGCACCGTCTTGCCGAGGGCGTCCGCGCCAGCGACCCGGCCTGCATCGAACTTGCCGTCCGCTACATCCAGCTTCATTACATCGGCTCGTATGCCGGCTACCTTCGCGCGCGCTTGGCGCGGGCTCTCAAGCACGCGCCACTGCAGGAAAGCCAGCGACGGGTGCTGCACCAGCACTTCGCCGCCCTGAGCCTCCGCGGCGAGCACACGCACGAGTTTCCGGAATACCTGAAACTCTGGCGCCGCATCGTTCGGCCCGAGGAACGCGAAGCACTGGCCCAGGCCTTCCGCGATCTGCCGGATGGCGAGCGCCGTGCCACGCGATGGGAAAGCCTTATGGACGCAAACGGGCGCCCCGGGCCGGGCGGTCGGTCGCCCAGCGGAAACATGGCGAATCGAGGTCGCACGGGCAGGCGCAACTGACGCCGTTATCCACGGAATGCCAGCGGCGGCCGTCGGGCAAAGCTGCCACCCCCGTGTGCGCGCGCTCCCCAGACCTTGTGTGATGTGGTTCCCACCCGCCCTGGCGGGCCGGCGGGGCTACCCGGGGCTTTCTGCCAACGTGGTCATAAATCCGCCACTCGGGGCCTTCTGTCCAGCTTGCTCAGGCATGTGACGATCGCGCATTTTTGGCGTGAGCTTCGCGTGACGAAGTCTTTTGCGCCAAACGACCCGAGACCTCCCGACAAATGAACGTTTTCTTTACGAACCAAAGCCTTGCCGCTGCTGCCCGTGCGTCCGTCACCGCGAAGCGCCACGTGAGGAAGCCGTTGATGCTGGCCCTCGCCGCGCTGGCCCTTTCCGCTGTCGCCGCGCCTTCGTTCGCCGCCGACTGGTGGACCAGCATGCCCAAGCCGGTCATCGGCCAGACCGCGACCGTCGACGTGCGCACCAAGGGCGCCCTCGGCAACGGCGTGCATGACGACACCGCCGCCATCCAGGCTGCGGTCGACTCGCTGCCGACCACCGGCGGCACGGTCACCATTCCGGCCGGCCACTACATGATCAACGCCACCAAGCCCATCAAGCTGCGTTCGCACACCAGCCTGCAGATGGACCCGTTGGCCACGCTCGAAGTGATCCCGACCAGCGCCACCCGCTACATGGTGTTCCAGGTCTACAACGTGAGCGACGTGAGCATCAGCGGCGGCAACCTGGTCGGTGACCGCGCCCGCCACCTCGGCACCACCGGCGAGTGGGGCTACGGCATCAACATCGTCGCCGCGACCCATGTGCTGGTGCAGAACGTCAAGCTCTCCAACTTCTGGGGCGATGGCGTCTGGATCGGCGCCAAGGACGTCAACAAGGTCCACGTGCGTTCGGACTACGTGACCGTCGACGGCGTGGTGTCGAGCAACAACCGCCGCCAGGGTCTGTCGATCGGCCCGTCGCAGCACGTCTACATCGTCAACAGCACGTTCCAGAACACCAACGGCACGCTGCCGGAGGCGGGCATCGACATCGAGCCGATGACCGAGGGCCAGACCAATGCCGTCCGCCTGGAGAACAACACCTTCGCCAACAACCACGGCAACGGCATCGAGCTGCACACCAACATCGCCGACATCGCCATCGTCGGCAACACGATGACGGGCAACAACGGCTTCGGCGTGATGGGCATCGGCGCCGGCTACGTGACGGTCACCGGCAACACCGCCACCCAGAACGGCCTGGCCGGCGTGCGCCCGAGCGGCAAGTCGCACGACTGGTCGATCACCGGCAACACGCTCAAGTACAACAGCACCCACTACATGTCGCCGACCAAGGAAGGCGGTTCCCTGAGCCGCGACATCCAGTTCAGCAAGGGCTGCTACAACATCTCGGTCTCGAACAACGTCTACTCAAACGCCAAGTACGACACCTACACCCGTTGAGCATCACCAACTGGGTCCTCCCCGGGGCAGCCTTCTGGCTGCCCTTTTTTTTGCCTGCCGCAGAGCGCGACCTCGAAGGTGGCGCGAAAGCTCAAGCGACCAGCGTGCCGCGCATCACCACCACCCCGGCACCCGACAGCTCCGGGTCGGGCACCAGGCGAAGTCGCAGGATGCTCCGACGCCCCATTTTCACGCCCTGCTCCACCTCCAGCGCCGAGTCCTTCAGCAGGCCTTCCGCGCCGAGATAGGCCGCCAACGGCCCGGCGGCGGTGCCGGTGGCGGCGTCCTCCCAGAGGCCGACGGTCGGATTGAAGAAGCGCGCATACGCGCTGCCGGGCGCCTGCGGGTCGAAGGCATAGACGTAGCCACCCTCGGCGCAGGCGTGGCCGAGTACCGCCAGCAGCTTGTCGACCGCCGGCGCCGCCCGATCGACCGTGCCCGGGTCGCGCACGCGCACCATCAGGTGTGCCGCGCCCGTATCTACGACGCGCGGCGCCGGCGACGCGAGGATGTCGCGTTCGTCCAGGCCCAGGGCTTCGGCCAGGGGTGCCCGCTCCGTGAGCAGGGAACCCAGCCGCATGGGCGCCTGGCGCATGCGCCCGTGCACGCGGCCGTCGACCTTCCCCAGGGTGATCGGCAGGACATCGCTCCCGATTTCCTGGGTGAAGGTGCGTGGCGCATCGAGCGGGCCGAGCTGGCCGGTTTCGGCAAGCCAGAGCCAGGCCCCGAGCGCGTTGTGCCCGGCGCCGAACACCTCCGCGCCGCTGGCGGTGAACGAGCGCAGCTTGCGGTCGGCCCGCGTACTCCGGACAAGGAAGGTCGTCTCGGCCTGGTTGAACTCGCCCGCGATCCGTCGCATCTGCGCGTCGGAGAGACCGTCCGCGCCCTCCACGACGGCAAGCGGATTACCGCTCAGTGGCGCCTCCGCAAAGACGTCGATGAGACCTGCCACGTATTCGGCCATGGTTGACGAACCTCCTGCAGTCGGGTGAATCTGATTCACGAAAGTTGCTGGCCATGACGATAAGTAGTTGCTTCATCAACGTAAAAAGACGATTTCTCACCGACTGGATGATCTGGACTCATCATGCCGCCAACCCGACTTCCGCCCCTGAATGCGCTGCGTGCCTTCGAGGCCACCGCACGCCGGGCCAGCTTCAAGGCCGCCGCCGAGGAGCTGTTCGTCACGCCGACGGCGATCAGCCATCAGATCCGGCAACTGGAGGCGTTCCTCGGCGTGCGCGTGCTCGACCGTTCACCCCGGGCGGTCGCGCTGACCGCCGGTGGCGCGGCGCTCTATGAGGCGACGGCGACCGGCTTTGCGGAGATCGGCAGGGTCGCCGCGCGTCTTCGCGGGACGCAGGAACCGGCCACCCTGACGCTTTCGTCCACCACGGCCTTCCTCAGCCAGTGGCTGGCGCCGCGCATGGGCGAGCTGCGTCGCCTGCATCCGCAGATCGACCTGCGCCTGCACGCCTCCGACGCGATCGTCGAGCTGAGGGCCGGCGGCATCGAGGCCGCGATCCGCTACGGCCGCGGTCCCTTCGCCGATGCGGCCAGCGTCGCGTTGCGCGACGACGCCTTCGTCCCTGTCTGCAGTCCGCGGCTCGGCATCGCCAGGCCGGAGGACCTGCGGCAGGCGACCCTGATCCACATCGAAGGCCGCACCCGGCCGAAACCGGCGCCGGACTGGCCACGCTGGTGCGCCCTCGTCGGGCTCGACGATGTCGACACCCGGGCGGGCCTGCGCTTTCCCGACAGCCTGCTGGCGATCCAGGCGGCGATCGCCGGCCAGGGGATTGCCATCGTCAGCCAGCCGCTGGCCGCCGACGCCCTGGCCTCGGGGCTGCTGGAAGCGCCCTTCGAGCAGTCCCTCGAAGGCGAGACCTACCACTTCGCCTGCGCCAGGGATGTCGAAGACCGGCCGGACATCGTCGCCTTGCGCCACTGGTTCCTGCATAGCCTGCGCGCCTGAGGTCGCCACACGCCGTTTGCCTCAACGCGAGGCGTGTCCCTGCAGGCACCCCACCCAATTCAAACTTCGTCCTTCCGCCCTGCCGTCGCTAGGGCCGCATCAGGCTCAGAACGACCTCGAGCACGATCAGCAGCACGATGGCGATTTCCAGCAGTTCGGCACGGCGGCTGGACGCTTCCTCGTAGAGCGCCGAGTAGGTATCGCGGATGATCGCCAGCTTGCGGTCGACAGAAGTGCTCAACGAGGCGACGCGGAACAACCCGAGCGCGGTGCTGTAGATCCGTGCCAAATAGACGTCCTCGGTGACCTGCAGCGCGTTGTCGACCTTTTCGGTCAGTTCCGTGGTCTCGGCGACCAGCGTGTACAGGCCGCGCGCCAGGTGCGCAAAGCGCCTGGCGGCGAGCAGCGAGACCGCACCCCGCGCCTCCTCCACGCGGCCGTACATCCGCGGCAGCTCGTCATCCAGCAGCTCGTCGTAGTAGCGCAGCTCCAGTAACTGCGCATTGGCCACCTCGATCACATCGGCCACGTCCGAGTCTCCGCGCGGCTCGTAGATGAACGCGCGATCCCACGTGAGTACCACCAGGTCGTCGGCATAGTAGGAAAGGCTTTGCGCCAGCAGGTCGCGCCGCGCGCCCTCGGACAGCGGGCGCGTCTCCCCGGACAGTAACGCGGCCAGGTCGACGCGCTCACGCAGCTCGTTCGCGGTCAGCGGTTCATCCAAGGCGTGCACCTTGCCGAGCAGATAGTCCTCCTGCAGGGCGGCGCTATCGGCCGGCCGTTCCAGCGCCGGGCCGACCACCTCACGAACCTGGTCACGCAGCGCCGTCCAGAAGCCCTCCGGCGAGGACGGCCCGAGTGTCCGGTCGAGCGCGTTGAACTGGCTCACGAACGCCGGCCATTCCGCGTTGGCGATCGGCACACGCACGGCCAGCGCAGCCACGCCGAAGTCGTAGAGCCGCACGCTCACCTGCGCCTCCACCGTCACGCCGTCCAGCGTCACTGCTATCGGGTCCATCAACAACTGCAACGGCGGCACGTCGAACGCAATGGCCTTGGCCGGCGCGCTCGCCAGGCGGCTGCGGCTGCTCGACCGGCCGGCATGCGTCAGCCATGCGGCCTCCGCCCGCGCGAGATCGATTGCGTAGGCAATGTCGAACAGCCGCAAGGCGACCAGCTCGCCGGTCCGCACGGTAAACGTCGCGGTAGTCATTACGCTGCATCCGGAGAGGGACCGTTGCCACCAGTGTAGCGGCCCCGCGTGATCCGCCCCGTGTCCTGGCAGGTTCGCGGGCGCCCTGGTCGTTGGTCGTGCGTACTCACATTGATCGGGATCAGCACGCGCCCACACGCCCGGGGTAGAAGAGGCGAACGTCCCGGATGCGAAACCCGTTTCCCGCGGAGAGCCGTCATGCGCATTCCCTCTTCCCCCACAGGCAGAACCACGCTCGCCTCGGCCCTCCCCGCGCTCGTGTCGCCAGGTCTTGCGGCACGAGCCGAGACGGCGCCCTCGCCGCCGAGTCCGCCGGTGGCGGTGCGCATGGTCGACCCAACCATGGCGGTCACCGCGGGGCAGCCCTGCGTCGTCCAACCGTTCCGCAACCGGATTTTCCTGCAGCAGGACCTCGGCGTGGGACCCCGATCGGCGCAAGCTTCACCTTCATGCCGCCACCGGCCTGCCCGCGTCCGTGGTCCACCAAAAGTGAACCTGGGCTAGGTCCGCTCTCTCGGACACCACAAAGCGAGGACAATCCTCGCAAGGAGGTGTTCGATGGAGAAGCGGCAGCGGTTTACCGCCCAGTTCAAGCGTGAGGCGGTGCAGTTGATGCGCAGGTCCGGTCGTCCGGTGGCCGAGGTCGCGCGCGAGCTTGGCATCCCTCGAAACCGGCTCTACAAGTGGGCCGACGAGTTGGAATCGAAAGGTGAGCAGGCCTTCCGCGGCAGTGGCAGGCCCAAAGCCAGCAGCGATGAGCTGGCGGCCCTGCAGCGCGAGGTGGCGCGCCTCAGGGAAGAGAACGAGATCCTAAAAAAAGCGGCGGCGTACTTCGCGCGGGAGCTGCAGTGAAGTACGCCTGGATCGCAGGCCAGGCGGAGTACCCGGTGCGCTCGCTGTGCCGGGCGCTTCGCGTCTCGCCCAGTGGCTTCTACGCGTGGCGCTCGCGCCAGCCGAGCCGCCGGGCCTGCGAGAATCAGCGGCTCCTGGAACGCATTCGGCAATTGCACGAGCAGACCCGCCAGGCCTACGGCACGGAGCGGCTGTGGCGCGCTCTGCGTCAGCAAGGCGAGTCCTGCGGGCGCAACCGCGTCAGGCGTCTTCGCCGCGACCACGCCATCCAGACCCGCCGGCGCCGACGGTACGTACAGGCCCGCGGCACCTACCAGCGCGTTCCTGCCGCTCCCAACCACCTGACGTGGCCCTTCAAGAGCAGCCGGCCCAACGCCGTGTGGGTAGCCGACATCACCTTCGTGCCGACGCACCGCGGCTGGCTCTACCTGGCCGCCCTGCTGGACCTTCACAGCCGCCGGATTGTCGGTTGGGCGATGGGCGA
>NZ_DASSES010000085.1:0-50310 GCF_035695185.1 Frateuria sp. | reverse complement strand
CACGCTGCGCGCGGCGCTTCGCAGCTACATCGATTTCTACAACCACCACCGATTGCACTCGGCCTTGGGCTATCTTTCACCCGTTGCCTTCGAGGCCAAATGTGCCTGACCGTCGGTGTCCACTTTTTCGTAGGAACTCTCCGGCTTCGCCGCCGCTTAACTCCAGCGTTAGGCCCGAAAAGCATGGGTGCCACATACCGATTCATTGCCGCCCCATCAGAATCGTCCGAGGTCCTCGGGTGGTTCCGGTCTTTGCCGTGCCCGCCTGAGGAAGTCCCTAACAAACACGGGACAACGCTCTACTTCAAAGAGCTCGGCCCGCTTGCGTATGACGTGGACGGACGTATCGACTCGAAGTCATCTCCCGTAGCAACAGTTTTCCTCCCGCAGGTTCGCCGAGGCTCACTTTGGACGGTTGGCGAGGTTCATTTTTTGGCCACACCGCTGCGGCAGCAATTCCCGCCCCTTCACAGGATTAGCTCTGCATTCTCAAGATGGCTCGCAACCTTGCCATGTGTTTACACAAACAAGCGCCAAGACAACGAGTTCAGCTACTACCTAGAAGGCTCTGTTAAAAACTTCGACGCGCCTGTGTACGCGTTTGGCTCGGGATTGAGCGCGCTTCAATCTGGTCGCTACTTCGTCGGAGAGCGCGACAATGACCGTGTCCTAGATTCTCTGTGCAAGGCACTTCGGCTTCGTGGGTTTCAGTGCGCTGATGCCTAACATCTCGTTCAAGGCGGACGGCTTCGCCGCCGCTTAACTCCAGTGTTAGGGCAAACCATGAATATTCGTTGGTTGCTGTATATCACTGCTCTAGCGTGCTCGGTGATTGGGCTTGGCGGTTGCGGGAAACATTCCGACAGGAATGTCTTTGGCAATGCCAGTGATGATCAACTTATGAGTCGTTGCACAACGGGAAGAGAAACGTCAGTCGCTTTGTACGTCAACGAGGGCGGGGGCGCCGCTGTAGGGACTTCGTGGTCTGTCACTACCGAGCACAAACCAGAGCTTGTGGAGCGTCAGATACTTTACTCAGGCTATCGGCCGGCAATATTGTCGCTTGCTTGCAGGCCGGATGGTTTTGATTTGACTACATCGGATGGAGTGTTGCACTTCAGCAATAGCGATATGGCCTTTCTGCGAAAAGTTCCTAGAGATCTCGGAAAGCGGCACCAAGGCTGACATGACTATTTCGGCAGCATCACGATTTCGCCCTAACATCTCATTCGAGGCGGACGGCTTCGCCGCCGCTTAACTCCAGCGCTGGCCCTACAACCGAACTTTCATCGATCTATGCACACTCTTAAAGCCGCGTTGTTGATGGTCTGCGTCCCGTGGATGCTCGTGAGCGCCTGTTATGCAGCGTCAGCGGCGAAGCCGAAAACCAGGTGTGGCTGGTTTGATAATCCGAGCCCAGGCAACGCCTGGCTCCATGATCGCGATGGAGAGTGGACGATTGCCATCCAGGGGGACTACGAGGCCCAGGGTGACTGGCCCCAGTTCAAGGACTCACAGTGGGTACCAGTCAACGGAATGCACGGGCATGGATGCGCCTGCCTGAAGGCTGTCGTTGATAAGAATGCGGGTCAGATCCTCCGCATCATTACCGCGAACGCGCGGCCCCTGAGTGCTTGCCGAAGGGATCCTGCACTCAGGGAACCGTGGGCCTGATCCCTCCATCGGGCGGGCAGCTTCGCCCGCTGCGCTGCCAGTGCAGTCTGGACCTCAACGACGCTCGCGCATGCCAATGCCCAAACCGACTGCCCTGCTTTTCCTGCTCGCACTCGCCTGCACCGCCGCGCAGGCACGACCCCCGGTGTGGCAGCCTTCGCCCGGTCACGTGCAGGTGCCGATCTGGCCCGGCGAAGTGCCGGATGCGCTGCCGCACCCGAAACCGGAGGCGGTGGCCGCGGACTGGCCCAAGGTCACCAACGTCAGCCGCCCGACGATGACCCGGTACGCCCCCAGGGGGCACAACACCGGCGTCGCCGTGGTGGTGTTTCCGGGCGGGGGTTACCAGATGCTGGCGATGGATCTGGAGGGCACGGAGATCTGCGACTGGCTGACGTCGCGCGGCATCACCTGCGTGCTGCTGAAGTACCGCGTGCCCGATTCGGGGCCGACCTGGAAGGACCACCACCGCTACTACCCGACGGTGCAGACGGCGCTGCAGGATGCGCAGCGCACGCTGGGGCTGGTGCGCCAGCACGCGGCGCAGTGGCGGGTCGACCCGCACAAGGTCGGTGTCATGGGCTTTTCCGCCGGCGGGCACCTGGTCGCCGCCGTGAGCACGCATTTCGAGCGGCGCACGTATCCGCCGGTGGATGCGGCTGACCGGCTGAGTGCCCGCCCCGACTTCGCCATCGCGCTCTACCCCGGCCACCTGTGGGCGCATGAGGACGAGGATCGCGCCACCCGCGACGAGACCGACCTGAAGCTGCGCCAGGACATCCACGTCACCCCCGACACGCCGCCGACCTTCCTGCTGCAGGCCGAGGACGACCACGTGGACGGCGTGGAGCAGTCGCTGGCCTACTACGTCGCGCTGCAGAAGGCGGGCGTCCCTGCGGAGTTGCACCTGTACGCGCAGGGCGGCCACGCCTTCGGCCTGCGTCCCGGCAAGCTGCCGATCAGCCATTGGCCCGCCCTGGTGGAGCAGTGGTTGCATACCATCGGCATGCTCGGCCCGGCGGAACGCAACTGAGCAAGGGAACCCGGCGCTCCACGTCCTCGACGCCGTCCCATCCACGCAAGGTCTGCTCATGAACCCACCGGAGTTCGCGGAAACCTACACCCGTGCCGAGCGGATCCGCTTCGCGCTGGCGGGCCTCGTGCTGGGCGCCCTCGGGCTCGCCGTGTGGAAGCTATGGATGCTCCCCTGGGTCGCCGGCTTCGCCGACACCGCACCGTGCCGGGCCGTGTTCGGCGTGCGCGGAACCACCGCCCTGTGGTTCGGCCTGTTCGTCGGGCTGCCGGCGCTGCTGGCCGCCCTGTTCGCCGTCGCCCTTGGCCGCCCGGGGCTGGCGGTACTGCGCGAGGGCCGGTACCCGCCGCGCGGCACCAAGGTGTTCCAGCCGACCCGTGTCCGCCACGGGGCGGCCGCGCGATGGATCGGCTACCTGCACGTGCTGGCGTGGACGCCGTTGCTGGCCATGGCCATCTGGGGATACGGGCAGGCCGCGGCCTTGTCCCGCCTGAAGGGAACGACCCGGTGTCCGACCCCGTCGCATGCGATGGCCCCGGCGCTCGATCGCCCTGTCTGACTCTGCCGCGGGTCGCCCGGGGGCTCGGAGTGCTGCGCGACAGCCGGCGGTGAACCGTTCCCGGCCCGCGGGCGCTGCGCTACGCTGCATGCGTCTGCCGGGGGGCTATCGATCGCATGGACGCACCATGGTTTCTCGCCTTTTTCGAGCTCTCGCCCGAGGCGGACGAGCGGGCGGTCAAGCGTGCCTATGCCACGCGCCTGAAGCAGATCGACCAGGAACGCGACCTGGAAGGATTCGCCCGCCTGCGCCAGGCCTACGAGGCGGCCTTGCAGTGGCTTGCGCAAGCGCCAGGCGTGCCCGCTGCCGTGCGAGGCACGTCGCCTGCGGGGGAGGACACGCCGCCGGCCATCGACATGCGACTGTCGGTGGCGCCTCATGATGCCTCCGCCGCCGCACCCGTCGTGGCGCCAGCCCCGGCTGCGCCCCAGGAAGCCCGCGCCGCCATGGAAGCCCTGGCCACCGCGCTGGGCGAAGGCCGGCCGGCGCGGGAGGCGCTTGCCGCAAGGCTCGCCAGCCTGCACGAAGGCCACCTGGACGCGGGCGCGGTGTTCGAGTGCATGCTGATCGACGCGCTGGCGCAGGGCACCGTGCCGGAACGCGTGGCACTGTTCGATGCCGCATGCGAGACGCTGGGCTGGATGGATGTGACCCGGCTGGCGCAGCTTGGCCCTCGCGGCCGGTGGATCGGCAGCGTACTGACCGAGGAGCCGGCGTGGCGACGGCAGGCGCAGTCGTTCGCCGGCGCACACTGGTTCGAGTGGCTCGGGCAGGCACGGCACGCAGAGCTGCCGCAGGCCCTCGCTTCCCAATGGCCGCGTGTGGTGTTGCTGTCGAGGCAATGCCCGCACCAGCTGCGCCTGCGGCTCTCGCCTGCCGCGCTGGCCGCCTGGCAGGCCGCCTTCAACGCGCTGCCCGCGCTGGACCGCGACCTGGCCGAGACCTATGCCGGCCAGGCTTCACCGGCCGCGCGCCGCCAGGCAAGGCCGCGGGTGGCGGAATCGGGGCGGGGTGCGCCCGTGTGGTCGGTCCTGGTAGGCATCTTTTTCGTCGTGAAGCTGATCGGCGGCCTGGTCGGCAGCCAGGGTTCGCCGGCCTACGTCCCGTCGCCTGCTCCGGTCGCCGCGCAACAGCGCCCGTCCACCGCCGAGCTCTGCACGCGGGTGGATGCGGCCATGCACATGCCCGGCGCACCACGCCCGCGCGACGAACGGGAGCGGCGCCAGGTGGTCGACCTGGTGCGCCATTGCATCGTGACGGGCCACTGGCGGGCGTTGCCCGACCCGGCACTGCAAGGGTTCGGTTTCGACCGGCCGTAGAGGCGGGCGCCAGCCCACCCTGCGACCGCTCAGGTGATCAGGGCCGCAGCCGCGGCATGCCGTGCTCGTCGCGTTCTTCCACGGCGAGCGAGCGCGTGTCCGGATGGGAAAGCCGGCCGTCGCGCGGCAGGTCGACGGTGGCCTCGCCGCGGGTCAGCGCCAGCGCATTGCGGTAACAGCGCTGGGCGAGCGGCACCTCGCCCTGGCCGACGCAGGCATCGCCCAGCGCTTCCCAGGCGCCGGAGCTCGGGGCGATGGCGAGCGAGCGCTCGAGGTAGGTGCGTGCCTTGCCCCAAAGTTGCTGGCGCACGCACATGCGGCCCAGCGCGAGCAGCAGGCCCGGGTCGTTGGGATGGGCATCGAGCCAGGCCTCGGCGCGGCGCAGGCGGGCATCCAGGTCGTCGCCATCGAGCGTGCCCCAGGTTTCGGCCAGCTGCGGCGACCATTCGCGGCGCAGCGCCGACTCGAGTTCGTCCATCGCCGGCAGGGCCAGGCCGAAGGCCATGGCGCGGCGGGCGTAGGCGTCGATGACCGCGGGCGCGCGGCGCTGGCCCTTGGGCAATTGCGACCACAACGCGTTGAGCGCCTGGCCGTCCGGGGCGGCCTGGATCGCGGCGACCAGCACCCGCGCCTCCAGTGCGGCGTAGCGCTGTGTGCCGAGCGCGCCGCTCTTGTGCAGCGGCTCCAGTGCCGCCAGCGCACGGCGTGGCTCGCCGGCGGCGAGCGCGGCCAGCGCCAGTTCGTGCCAGCCACCGGGGGTGAGGCTGCCGCTGTCGGCTTCCGGGTTCAGCAGCGCGAGGGCCTCGCCCGGCTTGCCGTCGCGGCGCAGCACACGCGCGCGCACCACGCGGGCCGCCTGCGGCGCGGCCGGGCCGGCCCGGTTGAGGATTTCCAGCGCGCGCGACGGCTCGCCGCGGCGCGAGGCGGCTTCGGCCGAGGCGAGCAGCGCCGGGCCACGCAGTGCGTCCAGTCGGGCAGCCCGCTCGAGGTCACGCTCGGCCTCGCCGTGGCGGCCTTCCATCAGCGCGACCAGGCCGCTGCCCAGGCGCTGCCGGCTGACCCGTCGATGGCGCCGCGTCATCGCGCCGAACGGCCAGCGCGCCAGCCGCCAAAGGCCGGCGAGGATCGCCCAGGCGAGCAGCAGAAGGAACAGTGCGGCCACCACGGTGGTTTCCACCCGCCAGCCGCGCAGGCGGACCAGCACGTAGCCGGGGTCCTCGGCGACCCAGTGCCAGCCGAACGCGGCCAGCGCCGCGGCCACGATCAGCAGCAACAGCCAGCGCCACAGCTTCACGGCCGGTGCCCCGCGCTGGCGGCGCGTGCCGGCGTGGCATCGACTGCCTGGAGCGCGTGCACCGCGCGCAGGTTGCGCAGTTCGGCCAGCGCGGCGCCCAGTTGCACCGGCGTGGCCGGCTTGAGCGCCCCGGCGAGGCTCGCCAGTTGCGCCTGCACATGGGCGACGGCCGGGTCGGCCGTATCGAACCGCGCGGCGAGACTGGCTTGCGCGCGGGCGATCGCCGCGTGCGCGCCATCGATGTCGGCGGCGAGCAGCGCGGCCTGCGCCTGGGCGAGGTCCAGCGCCGCCAGTTCGCGGGCGAAGCGGGCGTCGGCCACCGCCAGCGGCGCGCCGTTGTCGCGCTGCACGTTCACCACGCTGCCCAGCGCGTGGCGGATGCGTGCCCAGGCGCCGGTATCGGTGTTCGCGCTGGCCGTGTCCTCGCGCCTGAGCGGCAGCGTCTCCATCGCCCCGCGCAACTGCTGCAAGGTGTCGATCGCACGGGTGCGCGGCAGGCTTTGCTGCAGTGCCTCGCGCTCGGCGGCGATGCTCTGGCGCACGCCGGAGAAGGCACCGTCGTTCACCGCGGCGAGCGCCTGGTCGGCCAGGCCGTAGGCGGCCGCCGCGCCCTGCGCGTCGTGGAACAGTTGGTAACGCTGCTGGCCCATGCGCAGCAGCGTTTCGGTCTCGTCGAGCAGCATCGCGTCGTGGCCGGAAAGACTCTTTTCCGACAGCTTCGCGACCGCGTCCTCGAGGTTGCGCAGGCGCTCGGACTGGCCCAGCAGCTCCTCGCGCAGGCTGCGGTTGACCTGCTCGGCATCACCCAGGCGCTGGCGCAGCGAGTTGCGCTCGTCGCCGAGGGTGCCGAGGGTGTCCTCCAAGTGGCCAACGCGCTGGTCGAGGTTGTCGCTGGCGCTGCCCTGCATCTGCTGCCACTGGCGCCAGCCGACATACCCGGCCAGGCCCAGCGCGAGCAGGGCCAGCAGCAGCGCGAGCGCGAGTGCGCCGCCTCGACGGGGGGCCGGCGCGGGCGCGGGACGCGCGGCAGGGGCCGGGGCCGCAGGCGGCACCGCGGGAGGACGATCGGAAGCGAGGTCGTCTTGGCTCATGCGCGTCATGCTAGCAGCCCGCATGGCGGGGTTCGCATGACGGGCGTGAAGCCTGCGCCGGGGGCTGTAGAAGGCGACGGCGCGTGGCCCCCGATCGCGGCCGGGCAGGTCAGCGGGCGGCGGCCAGGAGGTCGGCCGGCATTGCCGAGGCCGCGCGGCGCACGTGGCGGAAGCCCGCCTCGCGGGCGGTCGCTTCCAGGCGTTCACTGCTGACGATAGCGACGGCCGCGCACAGGCGCGACCAGGCCTCCGGCGGCAGGCCGTCGCGCAGGTTGGCCAGGGCCTGCGCGCTGGACAGCAGCACGCGGGCGCCGCGCCGCAACCGCCGCAGCGCCTCGACATGCCGGCGATCCAGCCGGGGCGCGGTACGCCGATAGACCCACACCTCGCGCACGCGGGCGCCACCGTCGGCCAGGCGCTGCTGCAGCAGGCCCCGTCCGCCGGGCGCACCGACCAGCGCCACGCCACGGCCCTGCACCTCGCGCAGCGCGGGCAGGTCGAGCAGGCCCTCGCTGTCCTGCCGCCGCGTGGGTGCCTGCACGATCAGGCCCCGTCGGCGCAGCGCGGCGGCGGTGCCCTGCCCGACCGCCAGCACCGTGGCGCGCGTGCGCAGCGGTGCCAGCGCGGCGGCGAAGCGCACGGCGGCCGGGCTGGTGAAGAGCACCCGGTCGTCGTCGCGCAGCGCCTCGCGCAGTTGGGCGCGCGCCGCCTCGATGTCGTCGCGGGCACGCAGCGCCAGACCCGGCAGCAGCAGTGGCACACCGCCCCGATCGCGCACCGTGCGGGCGAAGGACGAGGCCGTGCCGGCCGGCCGGGTGATGACGATCACGCGGCCCGCGAGGTCGCCGGAGGTGGAAGCGTTAGGCACCGCGCAACCCGTGCAGTCCAGAGGCGGGCAGTGTAAGCCGCTCGCTACACTGGCCGCCTTCCCCCTCGATGCTGCCTGCCGTGACTGCCGATTCCCAGCTGCTCGCCGACGACCTGCTCCGCTTCATCCGCGACAAGATTCCGCTCGCCCGCGCCATGGACCTGCGCCTGCATCACTACGGCGAGGACGGCCTGGCCCTCGCCGCGCCGCTGGCACCCAACGTCAACGACAAGGGCTGCGCGTTCGGCGGCAGCCTTGCCAGCCTGATGACGCTGGCCGGCTGGGCGCTGGTCGAGCTCGAGCTGCAGCGGCGCGGCGAGGACTGCGACGTGTTCGTCGGCGACTCGCACCTGCGCTACCTCGAGCCCGTCTGGAGCGACTTCCGCGCCGAGGCCCGGCTCGCCGAGGGTGCCGGTTTCAGCGCCTTCTTCGACACCCTGGCCGAGCGCGGCAAGGCCCGCATCGACGTGCGCTGCAGCGTGCCCGGGAGCGCCGATCGCCCGGCCGCGACGCTGGAGGCGCGCTTCGTCGCCAAGCGGCGCGCTGGGGCACAATGAGGCCTCGTTCCCGGGGGAATCCACCATGCGCCGCCACCTGTTTCCGCTGCTCGCGTTCGTCGCCCTGCTCTGCGCCGGTTGCGCCACCGACCAGCGCAACCAGACGCTGATCACCACCCTCAGCGCCTATGCCGGCACGCTGCGCTGGGGCGATTTCCAGAGCGCGCAGCAGTTCGTCGATCCCGCCGTGCGCGCGGCCAACCCGCCGAGCGCGCTGGACCTGGCCAGGTATGCCCAGGTGCGCGTGACCGGCTACGACGAGGGCGCCGGCCCGGTGCCGGAGGGCGAGAACCAGGTCCGCCAGGTGGTGCAGATCGGCCTGGTCAACCTGAACACGCAGTCCGAGCGGACGGTGATCGACCGGCAGCTGTGGCGCTACGACCCGCAGAAGAAGCGCTGGTGGCTGATGAGCGGGTTGCCGGACATCACGCGGGAATAGCGGTTTTTGCTCCCCTTCTCCCGTTTCGGTCAGAGAGGAGGCGGGGGTAAGGGCCGCTCTTGCGCAAGACACACCTGCGGCCCTGATGCGGTGGCGGACTTCCCTGCGAGCCCCGCCCCCCACCCGAACCTCTCCCCGGAGGGGTAGGGCTCAGAAGCGGCACCTTTGCGCCCGCCGCCCCCCTCCCGGATAATCGCCGGTTTGCGCATCCGGCCGGGCCCGCCATGAACGACTTCCTGCACAAGCTCCCCACCTTCGTGGGCAACCACCTCGCGCTGTCGGCGCTGTTCGTGATCATCCTGGTCGCGCTGGTGGCGATGGAATTCGGTCGCCTGCTGCGCAAGTACAAGGAGCTCACCCCTGGCGGGCTGACCCTACTGATCAATCGCGAGAGTCCGCTGCTGGTGGATCTGTCCGCCCGCGCCGACTTCGAGAAGATGCACGTGCCCGGCGCGCGCCACGTGCTGCCCAGCCAGTTCGACCCCGAGCACAAGGACCTGGCCAAGGCCAGGGACCTGCCGGTGGTGGTGATGGACAAGGACGGCCGCGGCTCCGACCGGGCCGCCCAGCGGCTGGTCAAGGCCGGCTTCACCCGGGTCTACACGCTGGGTGGGGGCGTGCTGGCCTGGCAGCAGGCCCAGCTGCCGCTGGCCAAGGGCAACAAGTAGGCCGGTCGCCGGCTAGCGCTGTTCGCCGATGCCGGCGCGGCCGGCCAGGATCTGCGCCAGCACGTCCGGCGCGTACTCGAACGAATCGAAGTAGAGCCGGTCATCGGGCAGGCCCGCCTCGGCGAACATCTGCCGGCCGGCGTCGATCATCGCAGGCGGACCGCTCATGTAGACCTCGTGGCCGGACAGGTCCGGCTGGTCCTCCAGCACCGCCTCGTGCACCAGGCCGGCGCGCAGGCCCGTCGCGGCGGCCTGTTCCGGATCGGACAGCACCGGGTGAAAGCTCAGGTTCGGCGCCTCGCGCGCCCAGCGTTCGGCCAGCCCGCGCAAGTACAGGTCGCCCGCGTTGCGCGCGCCCCAGTACAACGCCATCGGCCGGCGGGTGCCCAGCGCCAGGAAGTGCTCGACGATCGCCTTGACCGGGGCGAAGCCGGTGCCGCCGGCCATGAAGACCATCGCGCGCTCGGAATCCTCGCGCGGCACGAAGGTGCCCAGCGGTCCTTCGATGTGCAGCCGCGCGCCGATCGCCAGCCCTTCGTGCACCCACGAGGTGAAGCCGCCGCCGGCGACGTGGCGCACGTGCAGTTCAATGCTGCCGTCCTCCCTCGGCCCGCTGGCGATCGAGAACGGCCGGCGCCGCCCTTCCTCCAGCAGCACGTCCAGGTACTGGCCGGGCAACCAGTTGAGCGGCCCCTCGCCGGGCACGGGCCTGAGCACCAGGCCGGTGACATCCGGTGCCAGCGGCCGCTTGTCCGCCACCTCGACGGCGAGCCGGCGACGCGCGATGTCCTCCACCGAGGTGACCTCGCGCGCGGCGATCGTCAGGTCGCTGGCCGGCACGGCCTGGCACAGCAGGATCGCGTGGCGCGCCACGGCGCTGCCGCTCAGCGCGACCGGCGGGTTGCGCGGGTAGTTGCACTGCCCGGCCAGCAGCGTGGCCTTGCAGCTGCCGCACACGCCGGCGCGACACGAATACGGCAGCGCGATACCGGCGCGTTGCGCCGCCTCGAGCACGGTTTCGCCCGGCGCGGCGGGAAACGTGCGGCCGGAACTCTGGAGGGTGATGGTGAACACCCGCGCATTGTCGCCGCGACCGCCGTGGACGGACAATGCACGCTTTCCCCTGGAGCGACCGCCCCCATGGCGATCTGGAAGCAGCCACCCGACCTCGATCGCGTCAACCGCTGGAGCGAGAACACGCTGATGCAGGTACTCGGCATCCGCATCACCGCGATCGGCGAGGACTCGCTGACCGGCACCATGCCGGTGGACGAGCGCACGCACCAGCCGTTCGGGCTGCTCCATGGCGGCGCCTCGGTGGCGCTGGCCGAGACCCTGGGCAGCACGGCCGCGCTGCTCACGCTCGATCCCGAACAGGAGGTGGCGGTGGGGCTGGACATCAATGCCAACCACGTGCGAGGCGTGCGTTCGGGCGCCGTCACGGGCACGGCAAAGGCGCTGCACCTGGGGCGCTCCACGCAGGTGTGGGAGATCCGCATCGAGGACGAGGGCGGCGCGCTGGTGTGCATCTCGCGGCTGACCATGGCGGTGGTGCCACGGCGGGCGGTGGTGCGGTGAACTACGGGCCGGAGCAGGCTCGCTTTGCTCCCTCTCTCCTCCGGGGAAAGGGTCGGGGCGAGGGGCCGGGGCTCGCGGGAAACGATCGCCGGAGCGCCCGGGAAGAAGCCGCTCACCGGTGGAGTACTGGCGTACGAGCGACCCCTCACCCCAGCCCTCTCCCCGTGGGGGAGAGGGAGCCAGAAGCATGAGCGCGGAAGCCCCTTACGCGAACCTGACCCCCGATCTGGTCCTGGACGCCGTCGGCGCCTGCGGCCTGTGGCCGGACGGTCGCCTGCTCGCGCTCAACAGCTACGAGAACCGCGTCTGGCAGGTCGGCATCGAGGACGCCGCGCCGGTGATCGCCAAGTTCTACCGGCCCGGCCGCTGGAGCGATGCGGCGATCGGCGAGGAGCACGCCTTCGCCCGCGAGCTGGCGGGGGACGAACTGCCGGTGGTGGCACCGCTGGCGTTCGACGGGCGCACCCTGCACGAACATGGCGGCTACCGCTACGCGCTCTACCCCCGCCGCGGCGGCCGCGCGCCCTCGCTCGAATCGGCCGCGCAGCTGGAATGGCTGGGACGCCTGATCGCGCGCCTGCACGTGGTCGGCTCGCGCATGCCGTTCCGGCACCGCGAGCGCATCGACCGCGCGACGCTGATCGAACGCCCGGCGCAGGCCGCGCTGGCCTCGCCCCTGCTGCCGCCGCACCTGGCCGATGCCTACCGCGACGCCATGCGCCGCCTAGACGACGCGGTGGCCACGCGCGTGGATGTGGTCGGCCCGGTACGCCAGCTGCGCCTGCACGGCGACTGCCACCCGGGCAACCTGCTGTGGACCGACGCCGGCCCGCACTTCGTAGACCTGGACGATGCGCGCACCGGGCCCGCGGTGCAGGACCTGTGGATGCTCGCGCACGACGATGGCGCCATGGCCGCGCTGCTGGAGGGCTACGCCAGCATGCGCGATTTCGATCCGGCCGAGCTCGCGCTGGTCCCGGCCCTGCGCGCCATGCGCCAGGTCCACCATGCCGGCTGGATCGCCGAGCGCTGGGCCGATCCGGCGTTCCCGGCGGCGTTTCCGTTCGCCGCCGAGCCGCGCTGGTGGGAGCAGCACGTCACCGACCTGCAAGGGCTGGCCGACGCGCTGGTGTGAGTCGCAGACGGCGCTGCGCAAACACGGCACACTCCGCGCTTCGCCAACCGTGCCCGGAATCCCTCTCGATGCGCAGCTTCCTCTTCCGCCTGATCGGCATCCTCGAAATCGCCGGCGGCCTGTACGGCGCCGCGGGTGCGCTGCGGCGCCTGCTGGCGATGGGTTCGACCTACGATGCCCTGCACGCGCTGCTCGCCCTGCTCGCCTTCGGCTTCGTGCTGCTGGCGGGCGTGTGGCTGGTCGAGGGCAGCGATCGCGGCGTGACCTTCTCGCGCGTGGCGCAGCTGCTGCAGCTGCCGTTGATCGCCACGCCGGTATTCAGCTACGCGCTGCATGCGGGTGCCTACCTCAACATCCACACCACCTTCCACCTGGCGCGGCCGTGGCTGGACTGGAACATCGGCACGCAGGGCTTCGTGCTGGCGATGGCCGGGCCGGCGGTCTCGCGCATCGGCGTGAACCTGCTCGCGGTGGTGTCCTGGCTGATCCTCAGGTTGCGCTAGCGGTGTCGGAGGACGCACCCGTGCGCGACCGCCCTGCCCTGCCTCGCTCTGCGGCGTGACGTGACGGGCGCGCACGGGTGCGCTCCTACAGGTGCCGGGTGCTGCACCGGTATCATGGCGCGATGAACACGCCTTCCCCGCACGATCCCGCCGCGCTGCCGCGCATCCGCCTCAAATCCGACCGTGCGCCGGGCCACCCGTGGGTGTGGTCGGCACAGGTCTACAAGCCCGAGCAGCGGCTGCCGCCGGGCAGCGTGGTCGAGGTGCTGGACAGCAAGGACCGCTTCGTCGGCCGCGGTTTCTGGAACGGCCATGCGCGCATCGCGCTGCGCCTGCTCACCAACGACCCTACCGAAACGATCGACGCGGCCTGGATCGCCAGGCGCATCACGCGGGCCGTCCAGCTGCGCCGCGAGCTGCTGCAGCTGGACCGCGCCAGCGACGCCTGGCGCGTGGTGCACAGCGAGGGCGACGGCCTCTCCGGCCTGGTGGTCGACCGTTACGCGGACATCCTGGTGATCGAGTACTTCGCCGCCGGCATGTGGAAGTTCCGCGAGGCGATCCACGCCGCGCTGCTCGAGCACTTCCCCGGTGCCCGGCTGTACTGGTTCGCCGAGAGCCACGTGCAGAAGCAGGAATCCTTCGACTGCCGCAGCCCCGAGCCGCCCGCGCCGGTGCAGGTGCACGAACACGCACTGGCCTTCCACGCGGCGCCGGGCCTGGGCCACAAGACCGGCTTCTTCGCCGACCAGCGCGAGAACCGCCGCCGTTTCGCGGAATTCGCGCGCGGCCGGCGCGTGCTCGACCTGTGCTGCAACTCCGGTGGCTTCGCGGTGCATGCGATGGCGGCCGGTGCGCGCGAGGCGACCGGCGTGGACATGGACGCGGGAATCCTGGAAATCGCCCGCGCCAACGCCGCGGCCAATGGGCTGACGGTCGACTTCCAGCAGGCGGACATCTTCGACTGGCTGCGCGAGGCCGCCGCCCGCGGCGAGCGGTACGACGCGGTGATCCTGGACCCGGCCAAGCTCACGCGCGACCGCAACAAGATGTTCGACGCGCTGAAGAAGTACTTCGCCATGAACCGGCTGGCGCTGGACGTGATCCCGCCCGGCGGGCTGCTGCTGACCTGCTCGTGCACCGGCCTGGTCGCCGAGGCGGATTTCCTGGAAATGCTGCGCCGCGTGGCGCTCAACGCCGGCCGCGAGATCCAGGTGCTGCAGGTGACCGGCGCCGGGGCCGACCACCCGGTGCGCGCCGACGTGCCGGAGGGTCGCTACCTCAAGGCGGTGTTCTGCCGGGTGGAGTGATCCCGCCCTCAGGCGGGCTCGGGCTCACGATCCGCCGAGCGCCGCACCACCGGCCGCGCGTCCCGGTCGAATACCAGCGTGCTGTGGCGCTGGGCGCGCATGGCCTGGGCCTCGCGGGGGTCGACGTCCAGCGCCATCGCTTCCTCGGCAAGGGTGACCGCCGCCGGCCCGTGCCGGCGCCGGGTGCGATGGGCGAAGCGGGCCTGGTTGTAATAGGCCCAGCTGGCGAACACCACGGCGCAGACCAGTGCGTAGCCGAGGATCGCCAGCAGGTCGGAGGTCTGGTTGGCATACGCCTCGGCCGACAGCTCCACCCAGGCGGTGCGCAGGCCGGCCAGCCAGGCCACCAGCGTGAGCACCGGCAGCCACAGGTACAGCCACAGCATCCACGCCACCAGGGTCGCCAGCGAGGACAGCGCGCGCTTGGCCGGCGTGCGCCGGCGCTCGTTCTGGATCAGGAATCCTTCGGCTTTCATCGCAGCCCCCGGTCCGGGCTGACCCACACCGCGCGCACGCCGCGGCGCTTGAGCAGCGCCCTGGGAAACGCGACCACGGTGGTCAGCGTGTTGATCATCCAGTAGGCGATCGGGTACCAGATCATCCAGTAGTAGTTGCGCCCGATGCGCATCTCGTAGCGCCGGTCGATCACCAGGCTGAGCAGGAACTGGGTCAGGCAGGTCAGCCCAAGGATCACCCCGTGCCAGCGCGGCAGCAGGCTGGGGACCGCCAGGCCCGGCGGCAGCGGCACGAACTTGCCCACTGCCCACAGCGCGACCACCACCAGCATCAGGTAGGCCCACACCAGGCTGAGCAGGTATTCCAGCGCCACCGGCCACATGCGCCGGCGGCGCCAGTTGAACAGCCCGCCGGCATAGCGCAGCAGCACTTCGCTGCCGCCCTGGGCCCAGCGCAGGCGCTGGCGCCACAGACCGTGCACGGTCTCGGGGGTGAGCAGCCAGCACAGCGCGTTGGGTTCGTAGCGCACGTCCCAGTGGCGCATCTGCAGCCGCCAGCTGACGTCGATGTCCTCGGTGACCATGTCGACGTTCCAGTAGCCGACGTCCAGCAGCGCGCGCTTGCGGAACGCCGCGATCACGCCCGACACCGTGAAGATGCGTCCGTACACGCGCTGGGCGCGCTTGATCAGGCCGATGATCGAGGAGAACTCGCCGACCTGCAGCTTGCCCAGCAACGTCGAGCGGTTGCGGATGCGCGGGTTGCCGGTCACCGCGCCCACGCGCGGGCTGTCCAGCAGGTGGCGCATCATCCAGTGCGCGGCGTGTTCGTCCAGCAGGGTGTCGCCGTCGATGCACACCAGGAACTCGTGGCGCGCGGCCAGCGCCGCCATGCGCAGGCCCATCGCCTTGCCCTGGTTGCTGGCGAAGTGGATCACCCGCAGCTGCGGCACCTCGGCGGCGAGCGCGTCCAGCAGCGCGCCGGTGTCGTCGGTGGAGCCGTCGTTGACCGCGATGATCTCGAACTCCGGCCAGCGCTGGCGCGCCAGTTGCCCGATCGTCTCGCGGATGTGCGTGCCCTCGTTGTGGCAAGGCACCAGGATGCTGATCGGCGGCTGCTCGGCCAGCGCCTCGGGCTCGGTGCGTGGCGGCTGCCGGCGCTCCCAGCGCAGGAAGTAGAGGATGCTGCCGCTCATCCACAGCATCGACATGACCAGCGGGTAGTAGAAGGCGAAGTCCAGCAGCATCGACAGGGCGTGATGCGTCGTTTCCACGATCAGCGCTCCTTGTACGGATAGGTGGCCGAGGAGATCCCCGGGCGGATGCGTTCGAGCTCGGGGTGGTCGGCCGGGAAATCGTCCGGGTAGTAGCCCAGGTGCAGCGCACCGTGGACCTGCAGCTGGCGCATGCGCGCGAGCAGCGTGTCCGTGTCGATTGGCTGGTGGGTGCGCCAGTCTTCGGCGGCCAGTTCGAACACCGTTTTCCCGCGCGCGCCCGGCACCGCGGCGACGGCCGCCGCGAGGCGCCCGAACCAGGCCTTGTCCGGCCTGGCGCCATCGAGCTGCGGCATCGCCATCAGGCCCACTTCGTCGTAGCCCGCCGCGAAGGCCGGCAGCGACTGCGCGAACCATGCCTCGGCCTTGCGCTCGAGCACCGGCGCGGCGAACAGGTTGCGGGCGGTGCGCAGCTGCGGCCGCCAGCGGCGGGCGCGCTCGACCAGTGCATGGGTGTAGTCGACCAGCCATGCCGTGCGCGCCGGCCCGGGCGGCGGCGCGTCGTGCAGCCGGTCGGTGTCGCGCAGCAGTGCGTCGTCGGAAAACAGCAGGCCGTCGAACTTCGCGTGGCTGGCCAGATCCTCGTAGAGGTCGCCGACCCACTGCCGCACGGCCGGCTGCGAGGGATCGAGCCGGGCCACGTCCTTGCCCTGGCCCGCGAGTACCAGCGTGGCCACCGGATCGTTCGCGCGCGGGCGGAACGCCAGCGACGGCATCCAGGCATAGACATGCACGCCGGCACGGGTCTGCAGCTGCCAGGCCACGCGCGAGAACAGGTCCGCCCGCATCGGCAGGTGCCGGTTGGGGAAGTACAGCGCGTCCGCCACGCCGTCGCCGTCCGGATCGGCGTAGGCCTGCAGCCAGACCTGGTCGATCCGCATGCGCTTGATCCGGTCGAGCAGCTGCGAGAGGTTGCGCTCGCGCTGCGCCGGATCCGGGTCGTAGACGTAGTCCAGGTCGACCTGCACCACCCGGCGCGGCTCGACCTCATGGACGGGCAACAGTTGCCAGGCCAGGTCCGCCACGCCCGGGTCGCCGCCCAGCAGCAGCCGTGGCAGGGTGCGGTCGCGCGCCGGGTCGGGCACGTCGTCGGCCAGCGTCAGCGACATCGCCATGCCGAGCCGCGCGGCGATCTCGCGCGCCGGGCGGTTGTACGCACCGTAGGGCCACGCGATCGCCTGCGGCGCCACGCCGGTGTGCTCGCGGATCGCCGCCACGCTGCGCGCGAGGTCGTCGGTGATGCGCGCGCGCCAGGCGGCCTCGCTCTCGTAGGTACCGCTGGCCGGATCGTAGCGGCGGGTCACCGCCGCGGGCAGCAGGTTGCCCTGCGGGTTGCCGACGATGCCCTCGTGCAGCGCGTCGGTATGCGAGGCGATCTCGACCAGGCCGGAGCGCTGCATCTCGCGCACCTGCGCCCAGCTGACGAAGCAGGCGGCGTCGCAGTCGCGGCCGTTGTAGTCCAGCCGGTCCCCCGGCGGGGTCTCGATCCAGCCGGTCACGAGCGCGAGCAACGCGGGATAGTGGTAGGCCTGCAGCAGCGGGTAGACGCGCGTGTAGAAGCTCTCCAGTCCGTCGTCGAAGGTGAGCAGGAACGCCTTGTCCGGCAGCGCCGGCCCACCGTGTCCGGCGGCACGCACCTGCGCCGCGCTCACCGCGGTCCAGCCGTTGGCGTGCAGGTATTCGAGATGGCCGACCAGGTGGTCCAGGCTGGTCGCATCCGGGTCGGTGCCCGGGCCCTGCGCCGGGTCGCGAATGTCGTGGTAGCTCAGGATCGCCAGCCGCCCGGCATGGACCGGCGCGGCGACGAGCAGCAGCAGGGCGAGGATCAGGTGGCGCATGTCACTCCCCCCAATGCAGGGTCAGTTCGAGCGTGGCGCGCGTCTCGCGGCGGCCGTCGTAGGGCTGGCTGTGCCAGCCGAGCCGCCAGCCCAGGCCGAGCCCCTCGCGCGGCTGCCAGGCCTGGCCGTAGCCGACCTCGGCCACCCACCCGGGGGCGTAACCCTGCTGCGCGTAGCTGCCCACCGCCACGTCGACGAGCTGGTGCCAGCTGCGCCCGTAGCGCTCGGCCAGCACGTGGTCCAGGTGCGCGGTCACCGTCGCGGCGCCGTCCCGGCGTGGGTTGAAGTAGGCGGTATCGGCCAGCGTGTTGTGCGAGG
The DNA here is from genome assembly GCF_035695185.1 of Frateuria sp. Classification (GTDB taxonomy): domain Bacteria; phylum Pseudomonadota; class Gammaproteobacteria; order Xanthomonadales; family Rhodanobacteraceae; genus Frateuria_A. The sequence goes on along the minus strand of NZ_DASSES010000085.1, from coordinate 32,397 downwards.
CGTACAGGTCGGCCCCCAGCTCCAGCTGCAGGCGCGGGCGCGTGAGCACGCGGCCACCGAGCGCGAGGTCCGCGGCGCGGCGACGGTTGCCGTCGCTGAAGTTGGCCGCCTGCAGGCCCAGCCGGGCGCCGAGCAGATCGCTGGCACGCCACTGCACGGTGCTGTCCAGCGTGCGGCCGTGGATGCCGTAGTAGCGGGCACGCAGCGGGATGTCGGCGCCGGCGCTGCTGGCGTCCGCGCTCCACGCCCAGTGGTCGCCGATCGCCCAGTCGAAGCCCGCCTCCAGCGCGGTCGGGTCGTCGCCGGTGCCGCGCGTGGGCAGCGCCTGCAGGTAGGCCTGCACGCCGCGCCACTGGCCCCGCAGGCCGACGCCGGCGTCGGTGCGATGGGCGTCGCCCTCGGGCAGCGAAGCCTGCGCATGCCGGGCGACACCGTAGATGCGCCAATGCCCGGCGAGCAGCGGCGAGGCGAGCGTGGCCAGGGTGTCCTGGTCGCGGTCGCCGTAATCGGGGGTGTTGCCGCGACCGAACGTCTGCGCCAGGTCGAACTGCCAGCCGCGCTGGCGATCCCAGGCGCGGCGTGCACGCTGCACCTGCGCATTGCGTGGATAGCGCGACTCGAGCGCATCCAGTTCCGGCTCGACGCCCGCAAGATCGCCCAGGTCGCGGTGCGTCTCGAGCAGGCCCAGCCGCGCGCCGAGGTCCTGCGGATCCAGCCCCCGCGCGATCGCAAGATCCTGTTCGGCCCGACGGGGCCAGCCGCGGCTGCGTTCGTTGTTGCCCAGTTCGCGCCGCCAGGACGCGCTGGCCGGCGCCTCGCGCACGCCCGCGGCGAGCCGCGCCTCGGCCTCGGCGAGCAGGCCGGCGTAACCGCGCAGGAGGGCGGCGTTGAGGTCATCCTCGCTGCGGTGCGGGTTGGCCACCGGCGCGGACTGCCCCGGCTCGTGCAGCCAGACCGGCTGCGCTGCACAGGCCGCGTCGATGGTGCGGCGTGCCGGCTCGTACTGCCCGGCCTCGCTGTAGGCGTACATCAGCGCGATGGCCGGATCGGATTCGCCTTCGGGGATGCTCCCCGGTGCCACCGGACCGGCGCGCTCGAGCAGGCGGACGGCCTCCTCCGGCCGCTCGCGGTCCAGCAGGGCTTCAGCCAGCGGTCGCAGCACGTAGGCCGGCAGGGCGTCGCGTTCGGCCGGGCCCATGGCGTCATAGGCGGCCACCACCTCGGCGTCGCGGTCGGCGCCGTGCAGGGCGACCAGCCGGTCGAGCCAGGCGCGGCGGACGATCGCCGGCGCGTTGGCGTGGCGGGCAATGACCGCGTCGAGCTGGCGTACTGCCGTGTCGGCGGCCGCGTAGGGATCGGCGCCGGGTGCCACCGGGTCGCGCACCGCGCGGCGGGCGCGCTGCGCCGCCACGTCGGCATCCAGCCGGGCCAGCAGCGCAGGGTCGGCCGGCAGGGCCCGGGCCAGTTCGCGCGCGCGGCTGGCCGCGCCGGCGTCGGCCAGGATCGCCACCTGCCGGCGCAGCAATGCCGCGTCATCGGGGTGATCGCGCAGCGCGCTCTCGCACAGCGCCAGGGCGCGGGTCCATTGCCCCGATGCCCGCAGCTGGTCGATGGTCGCGGCGACGTCGCCCGAGGCGGCACCGGCCACGGCGGGTGTGGCCGACAGTGCCGCGCACACCGCCGTGACGAGCGCAAGGCGCCGGCAGCCCGCCGGAATGGGGCCTTGAATGGGCATTGCCGTTTTCCCCCTGCTCCTGTCCGGCGCGCCGGCATCCAGCCCGTCAGCCGGCCGGCTGCCCGATCGGTTCACGGTCCGTTTTTCGTGAACTCTATCACATATTTTTTACACCGCTTGGCCGTCCAGACGGCCACCCGGCGAAGCTCCGCGGCGCCGGCCGTCGGCTGACATGCAGCCTCCCCGCCCGACCGCATCCCGGAGCCCGGCTGCCCGTCCGCGGGGCTCCAGGACGCAAGGGCCCGTGCACACCGCGTTGATCGGCGGGCTCGCCACACTTCAGTCCGATGAGCACCCGTCCGAGCGAACCCGATCCCGGCCTGCGTGCCGAGGTGCGTGCGGCCGGACTGGTCTACGTCAGCGATGCGCAGCCCGGCATTCGCCGGCTGCACCGGGGCAAGGGTTTCGCCTATCGCGACCCGGACGGCCGGCCGCTGACCGACAAGTCCGAACTGGCGCGCATCCGCGCACTGGCGATCCCACCGGCCTACGAAGACGTGTGGATCTGCGCCGACCCGCACGGCCACCTGCAGGCCACCGGGCGCGACGCCCGCGGGCGCAAGCAGTACCGCTACCACCCCGACTGGCGCGCGTTGCGCGACCACGGCAAGTTCGACCGCATCCTGGCCTTCGGCGCCGCGCTGCCGGGGTTGCGCCGGCGTACCCGCCAGGACCTCGCGCGATCCGGGCTGCCCCGCGAGAAGGTACTGGCCCTGCTGGTGCGCCTGCTGGACGAGACGCTGATCCGCGTCGGCAACGAGAGCTACGCCCGCGACAACCGGAGCTACGGCCTGACCACCTTGCGCTCGCGGCACCTGCGCGTGGTGCGCGGCCGCCTGCGTTTCTCGTTTCGCGGCAAGAGCGGGCAGGAGCAGGAAGTCGAGCTGGACGATCGCCGGCTCGCGCGGATCGTGCGCCGCGTACAGCAGCTACCCGGGCAGCGGCTGTTCCAGTATCTCGACGACGCGGGGGAACGCCAGCCGATCGACTCGGGCATGGTCAACGACTACCTGCACGACGCCTGCGGCGAGGCATTCAGCGCCAAGGACTTCCGCACCTGGGGCGGCACCGCCCACGCGGCCGGCGTGCTGGCGTGCACGCCGCTGCCGGAAAAGGGGGGCGAGCGCGCCCGCCGTCACGCCCTGGTCGAGGCGGTCAGGCAGGTCGCCGAGGTGCTCGGCAACACGCCGGCGGTCTGCCGCAAGTCCTATATCCACCCGGAAGTGTTCGAGGGCTGGCGCGACGGCAGCCTGCAGCGGGCGGTCACCCCGGCCTGCGCCGCGCATGCGCGCCAGCTGGAAAAGGCGACCCTGCGCTTCCTGCGGCGCCGCCTCGGGCCCGGGCGTCGCGGCGGTTGAGACGGCGGCGGGTAAACTTGGGCAGGTAACTTGCCGGAACCTGCCATGCCCCTTGCCGACATCCTCCTCGCCCTGCTGCTCTTGACCAGCCTGGCCATCCTCGCCCTGCAGGTGGTGCTGATGCGCCGCGGCCGCGACGACGAGGGCCTGGCCCTCCGCCTGGACGCGCTCAAGCACGACGGCGAGCGCCTCGAGCGCACGCTGCGCGAGGAGCAGCGTGCCGGCCGCGAGGAGCTGCAGCAGGGCTTCGACCGCTTCCGCGGCCACGTCGCGGAGCAGCTGGCCGGCATCTCGCGCGAGCAGGCCGAACGCATCGACGGCTTTGGCCAACGCCTGGAAGGTCTCACCGCGCGCACCGACGCCGGCCTGCAGGCGCTCGCCCAGCGCCTCACCGACGATGCCCGCAAGAGCCGCGAGGAGGTCGGTCTCACCCTGGCCCGCGCCAGCGACCAGCAGCGCCAGCAGCTGGCCGCGCTCACCGCGGACAACGAAAAGCGCATGGGCGAAGTGCGCGCGACCCTGGAAGCCCGGCTCAAGGCGCTGCAGGACGACAACGCCGCCAAGCTGGAGCAGATGCGCGCCACCGTCGACGAGAAGCTGCAGAGCACGCTCGAAGCGCGCCTGGGGCAGTCCTTCCAGCTGGTGTCCGAGCGGCTCGAAGCCGTGCAGCGCGGGCTGGGCGAGATGCAGAGCCTGGCCAGCGGCGTAGGCGACCTGAAGCGCGTGCTCAGCAACGTCAAGAGCCGCGGCATCCTGGGCGAGGTGCAGTTGGGCGCACTGCTGGAACAGTTGCTCACCACCGAGCAGTACGAATCGAACGTGATCACCGTGCCCGGCTCCAACGAGCGGGTGGAGTTCGCCATCCGCATGCCCGGCCAGGGCGACGTCGACAGGCTCTACCTGCCAATCGATGCCAAGTTCCCGGTCGAGGACTACCAACGCCTGCTCGAAGCGCAGGAACTGGCCGATGCCGAGGCGGCCGCCGTGGCCGGCCGCGCGCTGGAGCTGCGCGTGTGCGAGGAGGCCAAGCGGATCAAGGCCAAGTACGTGTCGGTGCCGCACACCACCGACTTCGCCGTATTGTTCCTGCCCACCGAAGGCCTGTATGCCGAGGTGATCCGCCGCCCCGGCCTGTTCGAACTGCTGCAGCGCGAGCACCGGGTCGTGGTGGCCGGGCCGACCACGTTGAGCGCCCTGCTCAACAGCCTGCAGATGGGCTTCCGTACTCTGGCCATCGCCAAGCGCAGCTCGGAGGTGTGGAACATCCTGGGCGCGGTGAAGACCGAGTTCGGCAAGTTCGGCGACGTGCTGGACAAGGTGAAGAAGAAGCTGGACGAGGCAGGCAGGCACATCGACGCCACCGGCGTGCGCACGCGCGCCATCGAGCGCAAGCTGCGCGGCGTGGAGACGCTGTCGGGTGAGGTCACCCAGGAGTTGCTGGGCGTAGTGCCCGAACTGGACGCGGATCTCGAGGAGGACACGCTCTAGCGCGGACGCCGCACCCGCGTCCCTATCCGGCCACTGCGGCCGCCTCCTCGGCAAACCGGGCCGAATCGGCCGTCTTCCTGATCACCAGCTGGTAGTCGAAACCGATGATTTCCAGCTGGTGCAGCTTCAGCCTCAGGAACATGTTCAGGGCGCCCGCCGGGTTGTCGATGACCCGGTCGTAATAGCGCCAGAAGTAGTCGTCGAACACCATCACCCCGCCGACCTTCAGCATTTCGAAGCACTTGATCGCATCGACGATGACGTCGTCGCTGTGGTGCGAGCCATCGACGTAGATCAGGTCGAACACAGAGGGCCGGAAGTGTTCGGCGAAGAAGTCGAACGAGGTGCCCTTGTATTTGCGGACCCGTTCGCCGAAGACGGCAAGGTTGGCGTCGAAGCTCTGTTCGATCCTCGAAAGCACGGTCTTGCCCTTGGCCTTGCCTGCCTTGTGTTCGTCGGCACCCTCCCAGGTGTCGACGCAAGTGAGGCGCGCATTGGCGAGCTGGCTCAGCAGGAAATAGGCCGACAGGCCCTGCCAGCTTCCGATTTCCAGGCAATCCAGGTGCGGTCGGGCATACAGGTTCTGCTCATCGAAGAACCTGAGCCAGGTGGGAATGTTCCCGGTGAACCAGTCGCTGTCCAGGCTGAGCGTTTCCTTCAGCTGGCGGAATTCCAGCTTCCTCGCGCGATAGCCTTTGTGGCGATGCCGGTTGGCGAAATAGTGGGACGTGTGCAGCGCGTAATACTTCGCCATGACCCAGAAAGGGGCATCGGCCTTGCGCAGGAAACGGAACTTGTGGAGCTGGTTCTCGGTGGCCCTCAGGACTTTCATATGCGGTCCTCGCATTCATCCAGGGTGCTTCGGTGCAGCCAGCCATGAAGCCAGTGGCGTTTTTCCACCGGACTTCATAACGCTAAACTGGCGCCCCCGCAAGCCACGGCAGTCCCGCATGAGCGACCCCCACAAGCCCGACGACGTCACCCGCGAGCAGGCCGAGGAGGCAGTACGCACGCTGCTGCGCTGGGCCGGCGACGATCCTGCGCGCGAGGGCCTGCTCGATACGCCCCGTCGCGTGGTCAAGGCCTACCGCGACTGGTTCTCCGGCTACGCGGAGGATCCGTCGGAGTTCCTCAAGCGCACGTTCAAGGAGGTCGAGGGCTACGACGAGATGGTGGTGCTGCGCGACATCGAGTTCGAGAGCCATTGCGAACATCACATGGCGCCGATCATCGGCCGCGCCCACGTGGGCTACCTGCCGACCAACCGCGTCGTCGGCATCAGCAAGCTCGCCCGCGTGGTGGAAGGCTATGCGCGCCGCTTCCAGGTGCAGGAGAAGCTCACCGCGCAGATCGCCCACTGCATCCAGGAAACCCTGCAGCCGACCGGCGTGGCCGTGGTGGTGGATGCCAGCCACGAGTGCATGACCACCCGTGGCGTGCACAAGCGGGGCGTCTCCATGGTGACCAGCCAGATGCTGGGCGCGTTCCGTGACGACGCGCGCACCCGGTCGGAATTCCTCGAGTTCATCGGGATCCGCGGCGCGCGCTGACGTTCCGCCGGCCGCGCGCTGTAGGCCAAGCGCGCCGGCCACAACCGGCTGACGATCGCGGATCGGGCAACTCGCGTGCGGCGCTTGCCACTGCGACGGGCGGCCTGCTCCAATGCCTCGATGCGCCGCCTGCTCCCGCTGCTGGTCCTGCTCTGCGCGATCGCCCATGCGGACGACTATCCCTCCAGCGTGGCCGCCTACCTGGCACGGTTCGACCAGGATGGCGACGGCCGCATCGGGCCGCAGGAGTACGTCGACTACCTGAGCGCCGGCTTCCGGGCGCTGGACGCCAACCGCGACGGCGTGCTGGAGGCCGCGGAGCTGCCAGCCGGGCCGCGCCGGACGCCGCGCACGCTGGCCGCCTTCCAGGCCGACCTGCGGGCGCAGTTCCGACGGATGGATCGCGACGGCGACGGCTTTCTCAGTGCTCGGGAGATGGCGCTCCCGCCGCGCTAGTTGCGCACGGTGGCACCGACGCTCCCGGAAGGCCCGGTGGCCCCGCGGGCCGGCGCCGGCTTTGGCGCTCCCGGCGCACGCCGGCGTTGCTTCCCGCGCAGCAATCCGGGCGCTTCGATGGGGTATCGTGCGCGCTTGCCCGCCAGTGAGCCCCATGGACCCGACCCACACCGCACTCAGCGACTCGCGCCGCCGCGCGGCGGTGGCCTTCATCTTCGTGACCGTACTGCTCGACATGCTGGCGTTCGGCATCGTGATCCCGGTGCTGCCGCACCTGATCGAACAGCTGGCCGGCGGCGGCATTGCCAGGGCCGCCTGGTGGGTGGGGGTGTTCTCGACCGTGTTCGCGGTGGTCCAGTTCGCGTTCTCGCCGGTGCAGGGCGCGCTGTCGGACCGCTACGGGCGGCGGCCGGTGATCCTGATCTCGAACCTGGGCCTGGCCATCGATTTCGTGGTGCTCGCGCTGGCGCCCACGCTGTGGCTGCTGTTCGTCAGCCGTACCCTGCTGGGCATGACCGCGGCGAGCTTCACCACCGCCAACGCCTACATCGCCGACATCACGCCGAGGGAAAAACGCGCGGCCGCCTACGGCATGCTGGGCGGTGCGTTCGGGCTGGGCTTCATCGTAGGGCCCGGGCTGGGCGGCTTCCTCGGTGACATCTCGCTGCGGTTGCCGTTCTGGGTCGCCGGCGCGCTGGCGCTGTGCAACTTCCTGTACGGCTTCCTCATCCTGCCCGAGTCGCTGCCGAAGGAACGCCGCACGCCGCGCTTCGAGTTGCACAGCGCGCATCCGCTCGGATCGCTCAAGCTGCTGCGGCGCTACCCGCAGGTGCTGGGCCTGGGCGTGGTGATGTTCCTGGTCTACCTGGCGCATTACGTGCTGCAGACCACCTTCGTGCTCTATGCGGACTACCGCTACGGCTGGGGTCCGCAGGCGGTGGGCTTCGTGCTGATGCTGGTGGGTGCCTGCGACGGCTCGGTGCAGGCCTTCCTCACCGGCCGGCTGACGCCACGCTTCGGCGAGCGCCGGGTGTTGCTGGCGGGCATGGCCTGCGGCATCGGCGCGTTCCTGCTGATGGGCGTGGCGAAACAGGGCTGGCTGTTTCTTGCGGGGATTCCGCTGATGGCCCTGTGGAGCCTGTCCGGGCCGCCGATCCAGGCCATCATGACGCATCAGGTGGACCCCTCCGAACAAGGCCGCCTGCAAGGCGCGATCACCAGCCTGGGCAGCTTCGCCGGCATTTTCGGGCCGTACCTGTTCGCGCAGGTGTTTGCCTTCTCGATCGCGCCCGCCTCGCCGGTGCATCTGCCGGGCCTGGCTTTCGTGCTGTCGGCGCTGCTGCTCGCCGCCGGCACGGTCATCGCGGCGCGCGTGACCGCTCGCACCGCGCCGCCGGCGGCCGCCGGAGCCACCCGGGACGGCGTCGGCGCCCCCGGCGCGTTACCGCACGATTCCTCCCACTGACGCTGGAGTTTTCCATGACGCTTTCGATGTACCAGGCCTCCGTTCCCGTGTTCGTGCGCGCACTGTCCAACCTCGGCCACGTGCTGAAGAAGGGTGAGGCGCACGCCCGCGCCAAAGGCGTGACCGACGAGGTGCTGCTGGGCACCCGCCTGATCCCCGACATGCTGCCGCTGGTCAAGCAGGTGCAGATCGCCTGCGACATGGCCGCGCGCGGTGCCGCCCGCCTGGCCGGCGTGGAACCGGCATCGTTCGAGGACAACGAGGCCACGCTCGACCAGCTCCATGCGCGCATCCGGCGCGCGATCGACTACGTGCAGGGCTTCCAGGCCGACCAGATCGACGGCAGCGAGGGTCGCCAGATCCACCTGAAGATGCGCAACGGCGAACTGGACTTCACGGGCCAGGATTACCTGTTCACCTTCGTCCTGCCGAACCTGTACTTCCACTGCACGACCACCTACGTGATCCTGCGCGAGGCGGGTGCGGAACTGGGCAAGACCGACTTCATCGCCGGCGCGCAGCAGTAGGCGCCCCGCCCGGCGCGACGGTACGCCGTCGCGCCGGACTGAACGCGCGCGAAGCGCCGGTTTTCCGGCACGTCGCGAAGCGTGACGGCGCGCACATTCGCCGTCGATGCATGGCGCGACCCCTGCTTGTCCCTGCGCGAGTTTCCCGAAACCTCGAGCAGATCCATGGACAGCTTCTACGAATGCATCATCGCCGGCGGCCCGCAGCACGGGCTGGTCTTCAAGCGCCCGCTGGACGCGCGTCATCCCACGCCGCTGGCGATCGTCACCGACGACGGCCAGCTGTGTACGCCCGCGGCGCGCAAGTTCGGCACGCGCGTGGTGCTGTTGCACCCGCACGCCACCGGCGAGCAGTTCCTGACCATCCTCGCGGCGTGAGTGGCGTGCTGCGTCAGTACCGCCCGGCGACGCGCAGGTGGCGGTTCGGACCGGCCATGGCAGCGCCTGCCGCGCCGCGTCACCCGGACTCGCCTTGTTCCGGCGCGCCCGACGCACGGACAATACGCGGCCCGGCCTAGCCCGACCGCTCCCGGTCGTGGCCGCCTGATCCGTGCGAACCCATGCTGCGACTGACCGACCTCAAGCTCCCGCTCGACCATCCGCCCGCGGCCCTGGCGGCGGCGATCCTCGCGCGGCTCGAGCTGCCGGCCCCGGCGCTGCGCGGTTTCACCGTATTCCGCCGGGGCTACGATGCCCGCAAGCGTGGCGCCATCGCGCTCATCTACACGCTGGACGTGGATGTGGCCGACGAAGCGGCCGTCCTGGCCCGCTTCGCCGACGACCGCCACGTGCAGCCCACGCCCGATACGACCTACCACCCGGTCGCCCGGGCGCCGGCCCGGCCCGGGCATCGGCCGATCGTGGTCGGCTTCGGCCCCTGCGGCATCTTCGCGGCGCTGATCCTGGCCGAGATGGGCTTCCGCCCGATCGTGCTCGACCGGGGCAAGGCGGTGCGCGAGCGCACCCGGGACACCTGGGACCTGTGGCGCAAGCGCCAGTTGCACTCGGAGTCGAACGTGCAGTTCGGCGAGGGCGGCGCAGGCACCTTCTCCGACGGCAAGCTGCACAGCCAGATCTCCGACCCGCACCACCACGGCCGCAAGGTGCTGACCGAGTTCGTCAAGGCCGGCGCACCGGAGGAGATCCTCTACGTCAGCAAGCCGCACATCGGCACCTTTCGCCTCGTGACGATGGTGGAAAACATGCGCGGCACGATCCGGGCGCTCGGCGGCGAGATCCGCTTCGACCAGCGCGTGGATGACCTGCTGATCGAGACCGCGGCCGACGGCACCCGCCACGTGCGCGGCGTGCGGCTGGCCGACGGCGGCGAGCTGCGCTCGGACCACGTGGTGCTGGCGGTGGGCCACAGCGCGCGCGACACCTTCGAAATGCTGCACGCGCGCGGGGTCTACGTGGAAGCCAAGCCGTTCTCGATCGGCTTCCGCATCGAACACCCGCAGTCGCTGATCGACCGCGCGCGCTTCGGTCCGCAGGCGGGCCACCCGGTCCTCGGCGCCGCGGACTACAAGCTGGTCCACCATGGCAACAAGGCCGGCCAGAGCGGCCGCTCGGTGTACAGCTTCTGCATGTGCCCGGGCGGCACCGTGGTCGCCGCCACCTCGGAGCCCGGCCGGGTGGTGACCAACGGCATGAGCCAGTACTCGCGCAACGAGCGCAACGCGAATGCGGCGATCGTGTGCGGCATCACGCCGGCGGACTTCGCGCCCTACGGCGAGGGGCCGCTGGCGGGGATCGCGCTGCAGCGGCACTGGGAGTCGCAAGCGTTCGCCATGGGCGGCGGCGACTACAGCGCGCCGGGCCAGCGCGTGGGCGACTTCCTGGCCGGCCGGCCCTCGCGCGAGTTCGGCGAGGTGCTGCCGTCGTACAAACCGGGTGTGCACCTGACCGATCTGGCTCCCGCCTTGCCCGACTACGCGATCGGCGCGATCCGCGAGGCGCTGCCGATGTTCGACCGGCAGATCCGCGGTTTCGCCATGCACGATGCGATGCTGACCGGCGTGGAAACGCGCACTTCCTCGCCGGTGCGGGTCAAGCGCAACGATGGCGACTACCAGAGCCTCAACACGCGCGGGCTGTTTCCCGCCGGCGAAGGCGCCGGTTATGCCGGCGGGATCCTTTCGGCCGCAGTGGACGGCATCCGCGTGGCCGAGGCGGTGGCGCTCGCGATCACGGGGCCGGAACAACCCCGCGCGACCTGAAGCCCCTCCCTTCCCGGAAAAGGGTTGGGTGAGGGGCCGGGAACCCCGTTTGCGCATCCGCTCCGTAGGCAATGCGTCGCAAGAGCGACCCCTCACCCCAGCCCTCTCCCCGGAGGGACGAGGGCGTAGAAGTCTGGCGGGAACTCAGTCGGCGCGGCCCTCGCGCCCCAGCCACTTCCCGATCGGCGCCGGATGTCCGAGCAGGTAGCCCTGCCCCAGTTCGCAGCCCATCGCCAGCAGCGCCTCGCGCTGGGCCTGCGTCTCGATGCCCTCGGCGATCACCTGGATGTTCAGCGCGCGCGCCAGTGCCAGGATGGCGGCGACCACGGTGGTCGCGGTGGCGTGCTCCTCCTCGCCCAGCGCGTGCACGAACGCACGGTCGATCTTGAGCATGCGCAGCGGTAGCGAATGCAGGTAGCTGAGCGAGGAATAGCCGGTCCCGAAATCGTCCAGCGCCGCGCCTACGCCGATCGCGCGCAGGCGCTCGAGCATGGTGCGCACCTGCTCGGGATTGTCCAGCAGCGAGCCCTCGGTGACTTCCACGATCAGTCGCCAGGGCGGCAGTCCGGTGCGTTCGAGCAGGCGCACCAGGCGCGCGTCGAAGTCCCCGTGGCGCAGGTGCAGGGCAGATACGTTGAAGGTCAGGAAAGTGTCGGTGGCGCCCAACTCCAGGAAACGCTCGCAACCGCGCTCGAACAGCCGCCAGTCGATCGATTCGATGTGCCCGCTGTCGTGCGCCACCTTGAGGAAATCGGCCGGCCCCAGCACGCCCAGCACCGGATGGTTCCAGCGCAGCAGCGCCTCGTAGCCGACCACCGCACCGTCCGCCAGTCGGCAGAACGGTTGCAGGTAGGGCTCGAACTCGTCGCGCGCCATCGCCTGGCGCAACTCGCCCTCCATGGTCAGCACGTCGATGACGTTCTTGGCCAGCGTCTCGTCGAACAGCTCGTAGCGCTTGCGCCCCTGCTCCTTGGCGCGATACAGCGCGATGTCGGCATCGCGCAGCACCTCGTCCGCCGTGACGTAGGTTTCATCGCCGATCGCGATGCCCATGCTGGCCGAGGGCGCCAGTTCGCGCCCGGCGATCTGCATCGGCACGCTCAGCGCGTCGAGCACGCGCTGCGCGACCGCCACCGCGGCGGCGGGGATCTCGATGTCCTCCAGCAGGATCGCGAACTCGTCACCGGACAGTCGCGCCACCACGTCGGGCTCGCGCACGCAATCGTGCAGGCGGTGCGCGATCTCCTTGAGGAAGGCGTCGCCGGCCAGGTGGCCGAGGCTGTCGTTGATGACCTTGAAGCGGTCCACGTCCAGGTACAGGAGGGCGCAGCGGCGGCCCGGCTGGCGCTGCAGGATGCCCAGCACGCGCTCGAGCCGGTCGCGCAGGAAGCCGCGGTTGGGCAGGCCGGTGAGCGCATCGTGCATCACCTCGTGCTTGAGCTGGCTCTGCACGCGCTCGCGTTCGGCGATCTCCTGGCGCAGCTCCTTGGTGCGTTCGGCCACGCGCAGTTCCAGTTCGGCGTACGCGCGCTGCAGCGAGACGGCGGCGCGGCGGCGATGGATGCTGTTGGCGATCTGCAGCGCGGCGAAGGTGAGCAGTTCCTGGTCGGCCTGGTCGTAGTCGACCGAGGAGGTGTAGCTCTGCACCGCGACCAGGCCGATCGCCTCCTCGTCGACCCGCAGCGGCACGCCCAGCCAGCACACCGCCGGGCGACCGACGCGGACCAGGTCGACCTCGTCCCGCCGCGCGAGCTCCAACGTGTCCTCGTGGAAGGCCAGCAGCGGCTGCCCGCTGCGCAGCACGTACTCGGAGAGGCCACGGCCCAGCGGGCGCTCCTGCGCCTTGCGCACGCCCGCGTCGACGTAATAGGGGAACACCAGCTTCTGGCGGTCGTCCGAGAGCAGCGCGATGAAGAAGTTCTCCGCGGTGATCAGCTCGCCGACCACCGCGTGCGTGCGCTCGTAGAACTCCCTCTCGTCGATGTCGGCGGTGGCCAGCTGCGCCAGGTGGTACAGCGCCGCCTGCAGTCGCTCGGCGCGCTGGCGCTCGAGCACTTCCTGCTGCAGGCCGCGGTTGGCCTCGGCCAGTTCCTGCGTGCGCAGGCGCACGCGCGCCTCCAGTTCGTCCTTGCTCTGCTTGCGTTCCAGCGCGGTGAGCACGTGGCTGCCGACGAACTCCAGCAGCGCGCGGTCGTCCTCCGAGAAGCCGATGCCGGCCTGGTAGCTCTGCACCACCAGCGCGCCGTGCACCTGGCCATCGCGCAGCATCGGCACGCCCAGCCAGTCGATGGCCTCCGGGCCGGAAGGCGAGAAGGTGCCGCTCACCTGCCGGCTGATCTGCTCCAGGCTACCCATCAGGGCCTTGCCGCCGGTGAGCAGGTGCCAGGTCAGCGAGTTGCGCAGGCTCTGGAGCGGTACGTCCTGGCTGGTGTCGGGCGCGTCGGTGTCCTTGACGTCGGCGTAGTAGATGAAGCGCATCGTGCCCTGGCCCGGGTCACTGCGCACGATGAAGAAGTTCTCGCCGTACATCAGCGTGCTGATGATGCCGTGGATGCGCTTGAGCATCTCGGGCATGTCCAGGTCCGAACCGGCGAGGTCGGCAATGGCGAACAGCGCGCGCTGCAGCAGTTCGGAACGCGCCAGCTGCTTGTGCGAATCCTCCAGGTCGGCCAGCTTCTGGGCGCGCTGCATGTACGGGCCAGCCAGCGCCAGGAACGGTTCGAGCCGGGCGAGCAGCGGGTCGGCCGCCTGGCCACGCTCCAGTTCGAGCACCAGGAACGCGCGTTCCGGGGGCAGCAGGCGCAGGACCAGCTCCTGCCCCTCGCGCACGGCGCCCCGCGTGCCCGATGCCAGCAGCGCGCGGGCGCGGCGGATACGCTCGTCGTCCGGCGCACGGCCGCTGCTGCTGTAGGCACGCGGGAGGCCGCTGCCGGTCCAGGCCACGAAGGCGTCGCGGCAGCCGGCGAGGTCCCGGGCAAAGGCGGCGACGACCATCGCGACGTCGCCGGGGGTGATCGCCGCCACCAGGCGGGTCAGCCAGGTCGCTTCGTCGCCCTGCGACGGCGCGAGGGGCGTGGGGCGGGCAGAGCTCATCCGCGCAGCCCACGTCGCCGGAACCGGTCGCCGCAGCCACCGGTCCGATCACGCGCCAACACGCCACCACAACGCCGAATCATGGGAATACCGTACTCCCCCCGGCTCGAACCCACCCTTGATGCATACCACAAGATCGGCCGCGGCGAACCTATCTTGAGCCGCATGCAGCGGAACCTGCCACGGCGGAACCCGGTCGCGCGGGCTAGAATCACGCGATGCTCACCCACGCCACCAAGGACGCGATCCGCGCCGCCTACACGCGCCTGAAGGAAGGCCTGCCCGGCTTCCGCCCGCGCGCCGCGCAGGGCCGGATGATCGCCGAGGTCGCCAAGGCGCTGGCGGCCGAGGGTGGCGCGGCGGTGGTCGAGGCGCCGACCGGCACCGGCAAGTCGATGGCCTACCTGATCGCAGGCATGCAGGTGGCGCGCGCACACAAGAAGAAACTGCTGATCGCCACCGCCACGGTGGCGCTGCAGGAGCAGTTGGTGGAGCGCGACATTCCGCTGTACCTCAAGCTCGACGGCAGCGAGGCGAAGGTCGCGCTGGCCAAGGGCCGCGGCCGCTATCTCTGCCCGCGCAACCTGGCAATGGCACGCCAGGGCATGGGCGCGGAAGGCAGCCAGCTGGGCCTGGGTTTCGAGGCGGATCTCGCGCTGTGGTCGAAGCCGCCGGCCGAACGCGACAAGCAGGCGCTGTCCAAGCTCGCCGGCGCATTCGAGCGCGGTGAATGGAACGGCGACATGGATGCGGCCCCGGAGCCGGTCGGTGACGTGCTGCGCCCCCTGCTCACCACCAGCGCCGGCGGCTGCACCGGGCGCAAGTGCATTCATTTCATGAATTGCCCGTTCTTCGCCGCACGCCGCGCCGTGGCGGACGCCGACCTGATCGTGGCCAACCAGGACCTGGTGCTGGCCGACCTCACCATGCCCGGCGAGGACGAGGGCTGGGGCGGCGTGATCCTGCCCAAGCCGGCCGAGACGCTGTACGTGTTCGACGAGGCGCATCACGTGCCGGCCAAGGCGATCGACCGCGGCGCCGCCGAGGTCTACCTGGGCGCCAGCGTGCGCCAGTTGAGCCGGCTCGCGCGGCAGGTGCACGCGGCCTACTCGCTCACCGACAAGGAGTCGCTCGGCAAGCTCACGCTCGATGCCGGCGATGCGAAGCTGCAGGAGCTCTCCGACGGGCTGGAAGAACTGGAAAAGGCGATCCGCCTGGCGTGGCTGCCCGACCCGGCCGAGAACGAACCGATGTACCGCGGCTCGCTCGGCCAGCTGCCGGAGGACTGGGTGCTGCAGGCACAGGCGCTGCACGTACAGACCGCCGAGATCCAGCGCTGGCTGACCGCCGTGCGCCGCGCGGTGGTCGAGATGACCGACGGCGGCCCGACCCAGGAAGCGCTGGCGCGCGAGCTGGGCATGGCGCTGGAGCGGCTGGACCGGCAGGAGCGCACCTGGCGCGCGTGGGCGGGCGAGGACGCCGACAACGCGCCGCCGCTGGCGCGCTGGGTGACCCTGGCCGGCGACCAGCAGCTGGTCTGCCACGCCTCGTCCGTCTCCGCCGGTGGACTGCTGCGCCACGTGCTGTGGAACAACGCCAGTGGCGTGGTGCTGACCTCGGCCACGCTGAGCGCCGGCGGCAACTTCCGCGGCTTCGCCGACGCCGTCGGGCTGCCCGACGACGCGGTCACGCTGAGCCTGCCTTCGCCGTTCGACCTGGCCGCACAGGCGCGGCTGGAAGTGCCGGCGATCGACGTGCTGCCGGATGCGCGCGAGGCGCACGCGCAGGCGATCTGCGACTGGCTGGCCGAACACCTGGACTGGACCGCCGGCAACCTGGTGCTGTTCACCTCGCGCGCCAAGCTCGACCGCGTGCTGCAGCGCCTGCCGATCGACAAGGTACGCAAGGTGCGCGCGCAGGGCTCGCTCGGCAAGGCGCAGCTGATCGCCGAGCACATTGCCGACGTCGAGGCGGGCAAGGGCAGCACGCTGTTCGGCCTGGCGTCCTTCGGCGAGGGCCTGGACCTGCCCGGCAAGCTGTGCGAGACGGTGGTGATCACCCAGCTGCCGTTCGCCGTGCCGACCGACCCGGTCGGCGCTACCTATGCCGAATGGCTGGAATCGCGCGGACGCAACCCGTTCATGGAAGTGAGCATCCCCGAGGCGACGCGCCTGCTCACCCAGTACTGCGGCCGCCTGATCCGCAGCGAAACCGACCGCGGGCGCATCGTGCTGCTGGACCGGCGCGTGGTCACCAAGCGCTACGGCGCCGGCATGCTGCGCGCGTTGCCGCCGTTCCAGCGGGTGATCGAGCGCGCCGCCTGAGCGGTCACCGCTCGACTCCGGCGATGCGCCCGGCGCGGTGCCGGCCACGACCTCTACAATGAAATGATTACTTCCCCGGGACCTGCCGTGTCCGAGTCGATTTTGCACCTGCGCGACTGCCCCGCCCGCCCCTGGAAGAATGGCCTGGGCCGTACCCGCGAACTGGCCGTGGCACCGCCGGGCGCCGGCATGGACGGGTTCCTCTGGCGGGTGAGCGTGGCCGAGGTCGACAGCGCCGCACCGTTTTCCGCCTTCCCCGGCATCGACCGCACGATCGTGCTGCTGGAGGGCGGGGGCTTCACCATGGCGCTGGACGATGGCCGCCTCCATGCGCTCACCGAGCCGTTCGCGCCGTTCGCCTTCCCCGGCGAGACGCAGGTCGCGGTGACCCTGGCCGACGGCCCCACCCGCGACTTCAACCTGATGGTCCGACGCGACCGGGCCCGCGGTCGCGTCGCGGTGTGGCACCACCCGGACCATGCCCGGCTGCACGCCGACACGGTGCTGCTGTACTGCGCACGCGGCCGCCTGCAGCTGGACGGAGACACCCTGGGGGCAGGCGATGCCTGGCTGCGCCCGGCAGGGGCAGCGGCCCGGCTCGGACTGGCGCCCGGCAGCGTGGTGCTCGCCGTGGAGGTCGCGCCAGCCGGCTGAACCACCGTGCGTGCGGGCTGCCATCGTCACGGCGGCTCGCCCCACCGTGCCTATGATCGGCCCACCGGTTCAAGGAGAAACACGATGCAGCTGATGATCTACGGCCTGTTCGTCCTCCTCGGCGTGCATGTGGTGCCCCTGGTCTTCCCGCGCTGGCGCCAGCGACAGATCGGCCGTTTCGGCGAACGGAGCTGGAAGGGCGTGTTCGCCCTGGTCGCACTGGCCGGCCTGGTGCTGACCTGCATCGGTTTCGGGCAGGCGCGGCGCCTGCCACTGGTGCTGTACGCGCCACCGCCGGCCATGGACCACCTCAACGCGCTGTTCACCCTGGTTGCGTTCGTCCTCACCGCCGCCGCGTACGTGCCGCGCAACCACATCAAGGCGGCCGTGGGCCAACCCATGCTGCTGGGTGTCGCGGTGTGGGCCTCGGGCCACCTGCTCGCCACCGGGTTGCTGCACGACGTGGTGCTGTTCGGCGCGTTCCTCGCCTGGTCGGTGCCGATGGCCATCTGGCTGCGCCAGCGCGAACGGCTGGAAGGCGTGGTCCATGCGCCCGGCACGCTGCGCGGGGACGTGGTCACCGTGGTGATCGGCGTCATTGCCTGGGGGTCGTTCGCGTTCTGGTTGCACCGCTGGCTGATCGGGGTCGACCCGATGTCCGGCATGCATTGAGAAAGCCCTCGCCCAGTCGCCACGGGCATTCCCGGGCCCGCGCGCCCGCGGGGTGCCGCCAGTCATCTACGCGGTGCCTGCCGGCTCGCGCTAGAGTGTTTTCTTCCCACCACCCGAGGTCCGGTCATGGTCGGTTTCCTGCTCTGGTTGCTGCTGCTCGTGTTCTGCTGGCCACTGGCGTTGCTGGCGTTGGTCCTGTGGCCGATCGTCTGGCTGGTCTCGCTGCCGTTCCGGCTGGTGGGCATCACCCTGCATGCGGTGTTCGCCTTCCTCGGCGCGCTGCTGATGCTGCCTGCCCGCGTGCTCCGCGGCCGCCCGGCCTGACGTGGACAAGCCGTTCGCACCCGCCTGCGAACGCAACCGCGAGCCGATCCTGGCGGTCCTGCGCGAGGCCTTCGCTTCCTGCAGGCGCGTGCTCGAGATCGGCAGCGGCACCGGCCAGCACGCGGCGCACTTCGCGGCGGCCATGCCCTGGCTCAGCTGGCAGTGTTCCGATCGTGCGGCGCAGCTGCCGGGCATCCGGGCATGGCTGGACGAGGCCGGCTTGCCGAACACGCCCGCACCGATCGAGCTGGACGTGACCGGCACCTGGCCGGCCACGCGCTACGATGCGGTATTCAGCGCCAACACGCTGCACATCATGGGCTGGGCGGAGGTGCGGGTGTTGTTCGCGCACCTGCCGGCCATCACCGCGGACGGCGCCATGCTGGCGATCTACGGCCCGTTCAACCGCGACGGGGAATGCACCAGCGACAGCAACGCTGCCTTCGACCGTTCGCTCAGGGCGCGCGATCCGCGCATGGGGCTGCGCGATGCCGCGGCGGTGGACGCCCTGGCGCGGGAGGCTGGCTTCGCGCTGCTGGAGGACCGCGCGATGCCGGCGAACAACCGCTGCCGCCTGTGGCGCCGCCAGAGCACTGCGGCGCGGGCTCCGTGACCGTCGCCGATGGCGCGCGCTTGACGCCGGATTGATCCCGCCGCGCGCCTCATGGACTGCCTTCGTTGTCCAGGCCCTCCATGCAACAGCACACAGGCAGGCGATCGTCGCAACGCACCCCGCGCCCCGGCGGCGCGGCGAGACGTGGCGTGGAGGCGGTTCCGTGGCTGGACCTGGAGCGCTACATCGGCCGCTGGCACGGCCTGGCCTGGTTGCCGCTGCCGTTCCAGCGCCGCTGCGCGGGCGAGCTCACGCTGGAGTACGCGCCACGCGACGACGGGCTGGTCGCGGTGGTCAGCACCTGCCGGGGCGAGGACGGCCTGCTGAGTGAGGCGCACGGCGTGCTGCGCCAGCCCGAGCCATTGCGGGAACCGGCCAGGCTGCAGCTGCGCTTTGCGCCGGCCTGGCTGGAACGGCTGCGCTTCGTCTGGAACGACCACTGGGTGATCGGGCTCGACCGGGACTACCGCTGGGCGGTGGTCGGCGAGCCGCGGCGGCGCTACCTGTGGATCCTGGGCCGCGAACCACGCATGGATTACCACCTGCTCGAGGAACTGAAGGCGATCCCGCGGCGCATGGGCTATGACCTGGCGCCGCTGCTGGTCTCGCGCCAGCGCTTCGACTGAACGCCGCTTTGCATTTTTCCGCCGAGGCGTCAGGATGGCCGCAGCATTTCCCCGCGGACCCTGCCCACGTGCGCGCCGTCGACACCCTCACCCCCTGCCCTTGCGGCAACGTTGCCGGCTACGCGCGCTGCTGCGGGCCGCTGCACGAGGGAGCCCCCGCAGCCGACGCCGAGGCACTGATGCGCTCGCGCTACAGCGCCTATGTGCTCAAGCGCGAGGATTACCTGCTGGCGACCTGGCATCCCAGCACGCGGCCGGCGCACCTGAAGCTGGCCACGCAGCAGCCGGCACCGAGCTGGCTCGGGCTGTCGGTCAGGCGCCACGAAGACGGCACCAGCGAAGCGCTGGTCGAGTTCATCGCCCGCCTGCGTTACGGCGGCGGGCGCGCGCAGCGCCTGCACGAGGTGAGCCGGTTCCGGCGCGAGGACGGCCGCTGGTATTACGTGGACGGCGAGATCCTCGCCTAGCAAACGCAGCCCTTCGAAGGGGCGCATCGGTGCACACCGGGGGGTGCCCGGGTGAAGACGCGTGGCCGGGCACGGGTGCGCCCCGGCCGTGTTCCGGCGTGCCATGGACTAGAACCCCGCGACACCCGCCGCATGCAAACGCGCAGCGAGCCTGCCCACTTCCGGATGCCGGAAGAACGCCTGCAGCCGGGCGGCATGCCCGGGACCCACGCCAGGCTCCTTCTCCCACGCGGCGGCGTCCCGCGCGGCCAGCGCACGCCAGTCGGTCAACTCGGCCGCACCCGCCGGCGGCATGCCCAGGGCGCGCAGCCACGCCGCGAAGCCCGCGGTGCGGCTGCGGGCGAACGCCTGCGCCAGGTGCTGGGCGCGGGCGCTACCAATGCCGGGCACGGCGGCCAGCCGCGCGGGCGTAAGCGCGAGCCAGTCGAGCAGTCCATGCACCTGCCCGGCATCCACCAGTGCCCGCCAGGTCGCCTCGCCCATGCCGTCGATGTGCAGGCCCTGGCGGCCGCTCAGCCACACCAGCCTGGCCAGGAACTGTCGCTCGCAACCCGCCTGCGGGTGCCAGCAGTCCAGTCCATCGCGCGACGGTCCCCGCGGCATGGCGACCGCGACACGCTCGCGGGTGCGCCACACCACGCCATCGAACCGCGGGATGGTCAGGCCGGCCAGGGACAGGGCGACCTGGTCGCCGGGCCGTGCGTCGAGCTTGCGCCAGCGCGCCAGCGAGCCGACGGCCACGCGCCGGACGGTGCGGTCGTCCAGCACGACCGGCTCCAGCTCCAGCACTACGCTGATGCGGCCGCGCCGGCCGCGACGGAAGTCGACCGCGCGTACCGTCGCCAGCGCCCGGGCCGGCGGGTATTTCCAGGCGATCGCCCAGTCCGGTGGCGCGGGTTGCCAGTCGGTGCCGCGCGGCCGGTGGCCCTGGCGCAGCACGGTGCCGTCGGTGGCGAAGGGCAGCGCCTGGCGGTACCAGCGCTCCCGCCAGCGCCTGACCTCTGCCAGGCTGGTCACCGGCCGGGTGAGCGCCGCGCTGGCGCCGAAGCCCATGGCCTGCAGGCCGGCCAGGCGGGCGTGCATGTCGGCCGGCCCGCTCGGCCAGTCCCAGACGAACAGGCCGATGTGCGCCGCGGCCCGCGCATCGAGCGGTTCGCGCGCCAGCGCGCCAGCCACGTCCGCCCGTGCCCGCACGCCGCCGTCGACAGCCTGGCGATGCCCCGGCAACCGCCACACCAGCTCGCCCTGCAGCACCACCCGCGCGGGCGCGTGCGCGAGGCGCTTAGGTACGGCGGCGATGCGCTGCACCTTGGCGGTCCAGTCCGAGCCATGCAGGCCGTCGCCACGACTGACCGCCTGGCGCAGCCGCCCGTCCCGGTACAGCAGCGTCACCGCCACGCCATCGGCCTTGGGCTGCACCCACAGGTCGCGGTTGCCCCGCGCGCTCATCCACGCCTGCACCGCGGCGCCATCGGGAAGCTTGGCCAGGCCCGTCTGGGCGACCGGCGTGCGCACCGGACCGGTCGCGTCGGCCAGGTGTGCCAGCGCCGGCGGCGCCAGTCGGGGGAAGCAGGCGCGCCAGCCTTCATAGCGGGCCAGGGCCTGGTCGTAGATCGCATCGTCGACGGGCGATCGTCCCCCGGTGCGATAGGCGTGATTCCAGCGGTCGAGCTGGTCGTGCAGCGCGTGCAGTTCGCGCGTGGCGCGCGACGCATCCCAGGCCGGGCAGCCAGCCAGGCATGGCCTGATCAGCAGGCATCCGGCCAGCATCCACCAGCGCCATCCATGTCGCATCGGTCGCTTCCTCGCGTGTGGCAGGTCCGGGAGGGTAGCGTTGCAGAGAGGTGCCGGAGCATCGGCAGCCACCGTCTGGCCGCGTAGGACGCGCCCGATCGATGGGTCAGCCGACGGCGGGGGCCCGGTGCGGGGCCCGGGCGAGCCCCGTCGCCCCGGTCCCACCCTCGCCCCGGGGGTAAGGGGGGATCGCGCGAGCCCGTCGCCTGCGGGCAGGCACGCCTACCACGCCAGGTCAGTCTGGCCGTCCGGACGTCCATCCGGGCCGAAGCGCCGCTCGACGATCCGGCCGTGGCCCGAATGCCCGATCATCACCAGCGTGCTCGCGCGGGTGCCGTAGTCGCGCCCGCTGATGAACGCCGGCGAGAGCCGGCGTTCGCGCTCACGGCCGATGCCGGTGTCCGGCAGTTCGTGATCGGGGGCCGGCTGCTCGTCCGCCAGGGCCGCGAACAGCGGGGTGACATCCTCCGACGCCCCATCCAGCCACGCCTGCAGCCGCGCCATCAGCTGGCGCGTCTTCGGCCAGGGCGTGTTGAAGTCGGCATTGGACAGGCCGTGCACGCCGGGCGCCACCGCCTGCGCGCGCGGCGCGGGCCGATTGCCCAGGTAGAACGCCGCCTCGGCGTCGAAGGTAAGCAGGTTGAACGGACGGTAGGCCGCGGCCGTCTCGCACAACACGTGCGCATGCGCACTGGCACCGGCCTGGCCGCGCAGCCAGTCGGTCACCAGCAGGCCGCGCGAGAGGCCCTCCTGCGGGAGACGCGGATCGCGCACGTTGGTGACCACGCCGCACCGCCCGCCCGCGGTCACCCCGAGCCAGGTGCCGCCGGCCTCCAGATCACGCCCGGCGATCACCGGGATGTCCTCCCAGCGGGTGAGCGGTGCGCTCGGTCGCGCGTGGTATTCGTCGCGGTTGGCGACCAGCACCAGCCGCCAGCGCGGGTGGACGTTCCAGGCGAAAGCGGTCAGGCACATACGCGGTTCGGGCCGACGGAGGTAGCGCTATTGTGACCCGGCAAAAAAAGGCGCGCCGGGCGGCGCGCCCCCAAGGCCCGTTTCCACGGGCTCACATCTTGTACTTCACGCCCACCGTGTAGAAGCGCCCGACCATGCCCATCTGCGACCAGGTCGGGTTGTAGTTGACCCCGGCGTAGTTGGCCGGGTCGAAGGGCGCATGGCGGTCGAAGGCATTGAGCACCGACGCGTAGACCGAGAAGTGGTCGTTGAAATCGTAGTTGCCGGTCAGGTCGAACTGGGTCCAGGCGCCGACGTGGCAGCTCGGCGGGAACGGATCGCCGTTGTCGTCGGTGGAGATGCAGCCTTCGCCGGCATCCGGCGAGGTCATGCTGATGCCGCTGGTGTAGTACAGCGTGCCGGTGACCGTGGCCGGACCGAACATGACGCTGTTCGACCAGGTCGCGCGGTCGCGCGGCGTGCCGGCGCCAGAGGACACGGCATACACGCCGTGCGTGCCGACGAAGCGCTGCACCGTGCCGTCCTGCAGGGTGAGGTTCCACTCGAAGATGCGCGTCGCGCTGAACTCGCTGCGCAGCTTGACGTTGCCGCCGAAGTCGAAATTGCCGATCAGGTCCAGGTCGACGCCCTTGGTCTGCAGCGAGTTCTGGTTGACGTACGGCGCCTGCACCACCACCGGCTTGGGCAGCAGCGTCGGATGCTCCGGATCGGGCACGTCCGGCACGATCGCCGAACCCGGCGGCAGCGGCTGGCCCGCGAAGTAGGCGTCCAGCACCGCCTGCGGGTCGAACTGGCCGATCACGCCGGTCTTCTTGATGTCGTAGTAGTCCAGCGACGCGCTGAACTGCGCCGCCGGCTGCCACAGCACGCCGAACGTCCAGCTCTTGGACTTCTCCGGCTTGATGTCGGGGTTGCCGATAGTGTCGAAGGCCAGGCTGTACGGGCGGGTATAGGCATCGCTGCCGTGGGCCGCCACGTAGTCGTCGGGCAGGTTGTAGGTGGCGAAGCCCTCCGACTCGCTCGAGCCGTTCTCGGCGAAGCTCGGCGCGCGGAACCCCTTCGACCAGGTGCCGCGGATCGCCAGCGACTCGATCGGCTTCCACTTGAAGCCCAGCTTGGGCGAGAAGTTGCTGCCGAAGTCGGAGTACCGGTCGTAGCGGCCGGACACGTCCACTTCCAGCGACTCCAGGAACGGCGCATCCAGCTCGACATAGGCGCCCTTCACCGTGCGCTTGCCGAAGGTGTGCGCCACGCCCAGGCCTTCCGCGGCCAGGCCCGGGTTGAGATCCGGGTCGGACTGCTTCTCGCGGCGCAGGTCCACGCCCGTGGCCAGCCCCAGCGAACCGCCCGGCAGGTCCATCAACGGGCGCGTGACGTGGAAGTCGAGCGACTGCAGGTCGGTGGTCGAGCGCTTGTGCAGCACCGGCGCGAGCTGGGCGAGCAGCTCGGGCGAGTTCTGTGACGGGTCGATGAAGTTGTAGGTGCCGTTGTTGACCGCACTGATCAGCGCGGCGTAGTTGAGGAAGCCGTAGTTGTTGACGTCCAGCGAGCTGTGGTTGAGCACCAGCGCGCTGTCGTAGTTCCAGTCGCCCCACACGCCGTGGATCCCGCCGACCAAGCGCACGTTGTCGTTGACGTTCTTGGCGCCGCCGGGGATGTCGCCGAAGGCATAGGTGATCAACGCGGGCTGGCCGGGGAACGGGTTGTTCGGGTTGTCCGAACCGTCGGGCAGGGTCGCCGGCAGCACGATCGAACGGGTGTTGACCGGCGTACCGGCACGGATCTGCGGCGGCACGGCGGCCGCCTCCACCTTGTTGTGGTAGTAGCTGCCGCTGACGTAGGCCTCGCTGGTGTCGCCCACCTTCACGGTCAGGCGCCCGTAGACGCCCGCGCGTTCCTGCTTGGGCGCCAGGTCGACGTAGTCGGCGATCTGGTTCTGCTCGCAGCCGCTGCCGAGCGGGTTGGTCACCAGCGTCGAGCCGGGCCCGCACGGGCGCAGCGGCTGCCACAGCGCGCCGGGCACCGCGGTACCGGTCTGCTGGCCGCCCGTCCCGGGAAGACCGGGGTCGGCGGGCTGCACCATGCCCCAGATCGAGCCGGTGTTGAAGCCGGGCTGGCCCCAGTTGAGGTCGCTGCCGCCGCCGGGGCTGAGGTCGGTGGTGTTGTAGGGATAGCCGCGGTCCCGGGCCCAGATGCGGTCGTCCTTCTGCGCCTCGACGCTGCCGTAGGCGTTCCAGCCGTTCTCCTGCAGGTCGCCGCCGCCGAACAGCAGCGTCACGCGCCGCGTGGTGCCGCCGCCGCGCTGCGAGGTGCCGACCTCGGCGGTACCCTCCAGGCCCTTGTAGTCGTGCTTGAGGATGATGTTGACCACGCCGGCGATCGCATCCGCGCCGTACAGCGAGGAGGCGCCGTCCTTCAGCACGTCGATGCGATCGATCGCGTTGACCGGGATGGTGTTGAGGTCGACGAAGGTGCGCTGGCCGTCGTCCGCCAGCGGGTAGTTGGTCGAGCGGCGGCCATCGACCAGCACCAGCGTGGAATTGACCGTCAGCCCGCGCAGCGCGACGCCGGCGGAGCCGGCGGCGAAGCCGGCGGTGAAGGCGGTCGGAATCGAGCCGCTGTTGTCGGCCGAGATCGCGCGCACCACGTCGCTGACGGTCTTCAGGCCACTGCGCTGGATCTGCGCCGCGGTGATCACGGTGACCGGCGAAGGCGTCTCCACGTCGATACGCGGGATCGCCGAGCCGGTGACCGTGATCGTCTGCAGTTGCTGCGCCTGTTGGGGGTTGGCCTGCTGCTGGTCCTGCGGTGGTGGCGCGGGGACGGGGGCGTCGGCAGGCGGAGGGGTCTGGGCGTAAACGGAACCTAGGGGCGTCAACAGCAAAGCCAACGCCGTAGCGAGCTTGTTCGGCTTCATGACTCGATCCTCGGTTGTGGGGGTGCGCAATGCGCCCGAGGACTGCGGTGTTGGGATGCGCCGCCGGTCTACGGGCGAGGGGAATTGCGCGATGGAGAGTCTTCCACTTTGCACCCGCACTTACAAGCAATTAACGCTGTCTGGCGGTTTCCGAAACGCAGCCCCGCGTCGCGCAACGAAATGCCTGTGTGGCGGGCTTTCGCAGGCACCCTGGCGCCTGCCTGTATGGACGCCTGGACGTCCATACGTTCACAGCTCCATCCGCACGCCGACGAGCACGCTCCGTCCGGGCGCCGGCTCGTAGTAGCGGCCATTGCCGTCGTTGACGATCACCGAGCCGACGGTGCGACGGTCGAACAGGTTGTCGACCCGTGCGGAGAGATGCAGCCGGGCATCGCCGAGCGCCAGGCCGTAGCCGAGGTCGACGCCCGTGCGCAGGTAGCCCGGGGCCATGGCGCTGTTGCGATCGTCCACCGGCACGGCGCCCACCCCTTCGAACTCGATACCGCCGCGCCAGCCCAGTTCGCCGCCGCGCTCGAGGCGCAGCGAACCGTAGCGGCGCGGCACCCCGGGGATGCGTGTGCCGGGCGGGACCGGCAGGTCGGGGGCAAGGCAGGGCGTGTCGGCGCAGGCCAGGAAGCCGCTGCGGAAACGCGCATCCAGCCAGGTCATCCCCAGTTGCAGGCGCCAGCCGGCGCCGAGTTCGCCATCGACCGCCAGTTCCGCGCCCTGCCGGCGGCTGCGGCCGACGTTGCGATAAGTGGAGCGGCCATCGTGGTTGCTCGCCACCGCCAGTTCGTCGCGGCTGTCGGCGCGGAACAGCGCGAGCGCGGCGCCTAAGCCATTGCGCGACTGCCATTTCACGCCCAGCTCGCCGTTGCGGCTGCGCACCGGGGCCAGGTCGAGCGCCAGGCCCGCGCCACCGTCGCGGCGGTAGCCCAGCTCGTTGAAGGTGGGCGTCTCGAAGCCCTCGCCGTAGCTGGCGTACAGGCGCAGCTGCGCGTTGGGCCGGTAGTCGATCCCCGCCACCGGCGTGGTGGCGCGATAGCGCACCCGGCCGCTGTCGTCCGGGTTGGCGGCGGTGACGTAACGGTCGCGCGTGCGGAAGGCCACCTCGCTGTGGCGCGCACCGAGCAGCAGCGCCCAGCGCTCGGCGAGGTGCCAGTACAGCTGGGCGTACTGGTCGAAGGCCTGCACCCGGTCGCGCTCGTCGCGGCGCAGCGCGCCGGCCACGCCAAGCGTGTCGCCGACGAAATTCTCGTAGCCGCGCCGGTGCTGGTCTTGCCCGTCCCAGCTCGCGCCCAGCACCCATTCCAGTGGCCGCCCGAGCGCCTGGGCGCGATGGGTCCAGCGCGCGTCGGCGCCCCCGTAGCCCCCGGCCAGGTCGATCACGCCGCCGGCGCTGAGCGGGCTTTGCTGCGCCATGGCCGGGATCGACAGAACCTGGGTCACCTCGCGCCGGCCGGCATAGCCCATCAGGCGCACGCCATCGCGCGCGCCTTCGGCGTTCCAGACCGCGCCCAGTTGCTGCTGCCGCACGCTCTTGCGTGTATCGAAGGCGAAGGCGGGGGCGGCCGCCTGGCGCGGATCGGTCCGCCACTGCGCCCGGGTGAGGCCCAGCGGGTCCTGCGCCTGCGGTTGCGCGAGCGTGTTGACGAGCAGGGTCAGCGTACGTCCCGCGCCGAGCTGGAAGCCGAGCCGGGCGTTGCCCGAGGTGCGCTGCGCGCGGCTGTGCGCGCGGAAGCCGTCGGTGCGAAAGTGGCCGACCGCCACGTTGTAGTTGAGCGGGCCCGCGATGCCCCGCGCCTCGGCACTCGCGCGCCGGCTGGCGTCGGCGCCGACGAACGCTTCCAGCGCGCGCACCGGTACCGGACCGCCTGCGGCGGTCCACACCTGCACCACGCCGCCGGAGGAGTTCCCGTACAGCGCCG
The DNA here is from genome assembly GCF_035695185.1 of Frateuria sp. GTDB lineage: Bacteria > Pseudomonadota > Gammaproteobacteria > Xanthomonadales > Rhodanobacteraceae > Frateuria_A. The sequence continues at coordinate 5,209 of NZ_DASSES010000085.1, read as the reverse complement.
AGAACGGCCCGCGCAACACCTCCACCCGATCGGCCGCCGCCAGCGCGATGTGCGAGAGCTGGCCCTGCCCGTCCGGCATCGTCGCCGGAATGCCGTCGACGTACAGGCGCACGCCTCGCACGCCGAAGCTTGCGCGCGCGCCGAAACCGCGGATCGACAGTTGCTCGTCCTGGGCGTAATCCTGGCGGTTGCGCGCCAGCACCCCGGGCACCCCGACCAGTGCCTCGGACAGGTTCACGCCGGGCTTACCGCTGGCGCTGGTGGCCACCGGCACGCGCGCGAGGGCGGCCGGCAGGTCGAGCGGCGGGATGTCCAGCCGTATCGCCTGCACCGGTACCGGCGGCAGCTCCGTGACGGCCTGGGCCGCCGCCACCAGCGGCCACCCGAACGCCGTGATCGCACCCCACGCCAACAGCCTGCCCATTGCACCGCCTGTTCGATATCCGATCGAGCGATGGTAGCGGCCGCCCGTGTAGGGTCCGTCGCAGGCGGGCACGGGCATCAGGCCGGGCGATGCCCGCATCGCCGCCTATGACGCGTCCGCTTCGGGGATAATGGTTTCCCATGCGCCGCCCTACCCTTCGTGTCCTCGTCCGCCTGCTGGCCCTCGTCGCATTGGTCGCCGCCCTGCCGGCCCTTGCGCAGGAATCCTCCCTGCACAAGCAGGCCCAGGCCCGGCAACAGCTGGCTGAGCTTCGCAGCAAGATGGAGGCGCTGGCCCGCGAACAGGCGCAGACCGCGGCCCGCCGCGACAGCGCCAACGCCGAACTCGCCCGCCAGGCCCACGCGCTGGCCGACGCCGCCCGTGCCCTGCGCGAGGCCGACGCCGCACTGGCGGCCAAGCAACAGGAGCTGGAGCAACTGCAGCAGCAGCGCACCGGGCTGGAGCAACGCCTGGCCGGCCAGCGCGCGGCCATCGCCGACCTGCTGCGCGCCACCTACATGCTCGGCCGTGGCAGCGACCTGCGCCTGCTGCTGGGCGACCAGGACCTCGCGCAGATCGCGCGCACGCTCGTCTATTCGAAGTACTTCCAGCAGGACCGTGCCGCCCGCGTCGCCAGCCTGATGGGCGAGCTCGGCCACCTGCAGGAGCTGGAGGCCCGGATCACCGCCGAGCAGCAGGCGCTGGCCGCGACCCGGACCGAGCGCGCGGACAAGGCCCAGGCCCTGGCCGCGCAGCGTGCCGCGCAGCAGAAGCTGGTGGCCCGCGCCGACGCCAGGTACAAGGACGAGGCGCAGCGCCTGGCCGCGATGAAGCAGAACGCACAGTCGCTGGACCGCCTGGTCGACAAGCTGCAGCGGGCCATCGACGAGGCCGCCCGCGAGGCCGCGCGCAGCGAGCGCGCGAGTCCCGCCGGGCCCAGCCGCGCCGGCGGCAAGGCCGACATCCGCGGCAACCTGCCCTGGCCCGCCAGCGGTGCCGTGGTGAGCTACGGCAACGGCGTGCTGATCAAGGCCGGGGCCGGCAGCGAAGTGCATGCGGTGGCCCGCGGCCGGGTGGTCTATGCCGCATTCCTGCGGGGCTACGGGCTGCTGGTGATCCTCAACCACGGCGACGGCTGGCTGAGCATGTACGGCAACAACGAAAGCGTGCTGCGCCGGGTCGGCGACCAGGTGGAGGCCGGCGAAGCGATCGGCACCGCCAGCCCGCCCACTGGCGTGAACACCGGCGTGTACTTCGAACTGCGTCACAAGAACAAGCCGGTCGACCCGCGTGGCTGGCTGGCCAGGCGGCGTTGACGCCTTTTGCGCCCCGCCGCAGGCTAGCTTCGGAACGACCGCGCTCCCGCGTGGTCGAAAGCCGCCGGATACCCAGGAGTCTTCGCATGCATCCGATCCCCCGTGCCCTGGCCTGCGCCGTGACCGCCGCGCTGGCTTTCGCGCCACTGCACGCGCAGGAGGCCGCGGCCAGCGCCTCAAGGCCGGCGGCGCCGGCCACGGCGGCGAGCGCACCCGAGCCGGTCGACCTGGAAGACGTGCGCAACTTCAGCCGCGTCTACGAAGTGGTCCGCCAGGCCTACGTCGAGCCGGTCGACAACAAGACCCTGATGAAGGCGGCGATCAGCGGCATGCTGAGCGGGCTGGACCCGCACAGCGAATACCTGGACAAGCAGGGCCTGCAGCAGCTCTCGGAGGACACCACCGGCCAGTACAGCGGGCTGGGCATCGAGGTGCTGGAGGTGGACGGCACGCTGCGCATCATCGCGCCGATCGACGACACGCCGGCGGCGCGGGCCGGCATCAAGCCGGGCGACACGATCGTCAAGATCGACGGCAAGGCCGTGGACCCCGAGAACGTGGACGACATGTTCAAGCTGTTGCGCGGCGAACCGGGCAGCAAGGTGACGTTGTCGATCCTGCACGAGAAGAGCGACAAACCGGTCGACCTGCCGCTGGTGCGCGAGCGCATCTCGGTGACCAGCGTGAAGCTGCGCGAACTGCAGCCGGGCTACGCCTACATCCGCATCAGCCAGTTCCAGGAAGACACCGCCGACGACCTGGAGCGCAAGTTCGCCGCCTACGTGGCCAAACACGGCCAGCCCAAGGGCGTGGTGCTCGACCTGCGTTCCAATCCCGGCGGCCTGCTCACCTCGGCGGTGGCGGTCAGTGACGACTTCCTGGACGCCGGCGGCATCGTCAGCACGCGCGGGCGCCTGGCCGATGCCAACCTGAAGTTCGACGCCCACCCGGGCGACCTGCTGCAGGGCGCGCCGATGGTGCTGCTGGCCGACAATGGCACCGCCTCGGCCGCGGAAATCGTCGCCGGCGCGCTCAAGGACAACCGGCGCGCGCTGATCGTGGGCCGGCGCACCTTCGGCAAGGGCGTGGTGCAGACCGTGCTGCCGCTGGATGCCAACCACGCGGTCAAGCTGACCACCGCGCGCTACTACACGCCCAACGGCACCTCGATCCAGGCTGAAGGCATCAAGCCGGACATCGCGCTGGCCGAACTCACCGTCAACAAGGCCGACAGCCAACCGGAGCTGATCAACTCGGAGGCGGACCTCAAGCACCACTTGGCCAACGAGGACACCGCCGCCGCGCAGGACATCGACAACGACGGCAGCGCCGAGAATGCCAAGCTCGCCACCGAGGATTACGCGCTGGCGCAGGCGCTGAATATCCTCAAGGGGCTAGCGCTGGGGCATCGCACGGGCGCCGCGCAGTAGCGCGCGCCCGGCTCCCTCTCCCCCGCGGGGAGAGGGAGCGGCGCGTCAATCCGATGCCTCGTCGCGCGGCTTGACCAGCCAGCGCACCGCCAGCACGCCCAGTTCGTAGAGCAGGCACATCGGCACCGCGAGCATGACCATCGAGGTAATGTCCGGCGGCGTGATCACCGCGGCGATCGCAAACGCGCCGACGATGGCGTAGCGGCGCATGCTGCGCAGCTTGGCGACATCGACCACGCCCACCGCGGCCAGGATCACCACCGCCACCGGCACCTCGAAGCACAGCCCGAAGGCGAAGAACATCAGCATCACGAAATCGAGGTAATGCGTGATGTCGGTCATCATCTCCACGCCCACCGGCGTCACCGCGGTGAGGAAGCGGAACGCCGCCGGCAGCACCAGGAAATAGGCGAACGCGCAGCCGACGTAGAACAGCACCAGCGCCGCCAGCAGCAGCGGCCGCGCCAGGCGCTTCTCGTGCTTGTACAGGCCGGGACTGACGAACGCCCACAGCTGGTAGAGGATCACCGGCATGCTGGCGAACAGCGCCGTGTAGAAGGCGAGCTTGAGCGGCGTGATGAACGGGCTGGCGACCTCGGTGGCGATCAGGTGCGCGCCCTGCGGCAGGTGCGCCACCAGCGGCGCGGCCAGCAGCGTGTAGAGGCGGTTGGCGAACGGAACCAGCGCCAGCAACACGATCAGCACCGTGGCGCAGGCCCTGAGCAGGCGCGAGCGCAGTTCGATCAGGTGGGAGAACAGGCCCTGCTGCAGGTCGACCTGCTCGGGCTCAGGCGATGCCATGCGGATGTTCCTTCACCGGCGCGTGCTCCGGGTCGCCGGCGAACAGGTCGCCGGTGCGCGTGTCGCGCTCGGGCGGCGCCTCGTCGCCCTCATCGCCCTCGTCGACGGCGGGCTGGGCCAGGCGACCCGGTTCGGCGTGGGGCCCAGCCCCCGGCGCGGGGGACGGCGTCGCCACCACCGAGCCGACCGCCTCGCGCACGTCGCGGGCGGTGGCGTTCATCTGCGCCTGCGCGGCCTCGGCACGTGCGGCGGCCTCGCGCGCGGTGCGCTTGATCTCCTCGATCTCCAGCTCGCGCTCGACCTCGGCACGCACGCTGTCCCAGGTATTGCGCACGCGGCGCACCAGCGCGCCGGCGGTGCGCGCCGCGCCTGGCAGCTTTTCCGGGCCGAGCACCAACAGCGCAATAAGCGCCAGCAGCAGCATCTTGCCGAAGCTGATCTCGATCATCGCCGCGCCACCGCGCGCTTACTTCGTTTCGCTGGTGTCGCGCGCCTTGCTGGCGGTGGCGTCGGCGGCCGGCGGGTCCGCGCGAAGCTGTTCCTGCGCCTTGCGCTTGGCCTCGTCCTCGTCCTCGTCACCCTGCATGGCCTTCTTGAAGCCACGCACGGCGTTGCCCAGATCCGGGCCCATCTTCGCCAGCTTGCCGGTGCCGAAGATCACCAGCACCACGATAAGCAGGATGATCCAATGCCAAAAACTGTCCAGACCCATGACTTCAAACCTCTGACGGACTGTGCCGAAAACGCTGTGCTGCCAACCGGTATGCCGGCAACGGGATCAACGCGCAGTGTACTCCTCAAGCTGGTCGCGGAAGTCCACGACCGCGCCCGGCACATTGCTGACGCCGCCTTCGAAGATGCGCCGCGGCGTGATGCCCGAACCGTACACGGCCTCGTTGGCGTCGTAATCGATGCGCAGCACCGAGCCGTCCAGTGCCACGCCGGCGAACAGGCCGCGCGAGCGCGAGTAGGAATAGATCTCCGCCTTCATCTGCGCGTCGGTGGCGGCACTGGCGGTGCGTCCGACCGGGCCGGCGGCCGCGGCCGCGTCGGCGCCGAGGGTGAACTTGCCGTTGACGATCGAATCCACGCCCCGCTGGGTGCGGAACACCAGCACCACGTCGGTGGAAGACACGCCCGCCTGGAAGCCCACGCTGCAGCCGGTCAGAGTGATGAAGCTGGGGTTGGACCAGGTGCCGTCCGGGCTCTTCACCGAGATCAGCCCCTCGCCGCGGCGG